>NZ_JASCOO010000109.1:0-13598 GCF_029959485.1 Stenotrophomonas sp. PS02301 | reverse complement strand
TCCCATGGGGGACCGATACACCCGCATCCCCACCCGCGCTAACTGAGGTTCGCGCAGTGCGTTGCACTGGCGGCGGGGCGAACAGCCCCGCCGTTCTGATGGAAGAGGAACTGCCATGAAGTTGATTGTTGTCCGCCGCAGCCTGCTGGCGCTGTCCCTGATCGCTGTGATCGCCGGGTGCTCGAAAGAGCCTGCCGCGCCGGCTGCCGATACCGCCGCGGCACCCGCCGTGCAGGGCGCCGAAGCACTGCCGGAGGGCTGGCAGCGCGTGGTGGGCGTGGACGTGCCGGATATCGACGGCGCCACCCAGCGGTTGCCGGCACAGGTCACCTCCGATGACGGTGTGGCCACGACGGTCACTGATACCTCCAAGATCATTGCCGGTGGCGATGACATCATCGCGGTGCTCGAAGCGCTCGGCCTGGACGATCAGGTGTACGCCGCGCCGCTGCGCTCGGCTACGGCGTCCGGCCGCAAGGCCCCCCAACAATTTCTGTTCAACCGCACCACCGGTGTGGAAGGCGTGTTGAGCCTGCAGGGCACCCTGTTCCTGGGCAACAGCCTGCGCCGCCATTCCGATCTGGCCGCCAAGCTGCGCGGTGCAGGCGAAGCGGCGGTGATCGTCGACGATCTGCAGCCGGCCGCGGACAAGGTGCGCAAGGTCGCCGCCGCGGTCGGCATGGCCGAGCAGGGTGACGCGCTGGCCACGAAAGTGCAGTCGCAGTTGGATGCGGCCAAGGCCAGTGGTGCCGCATTGGCATGGCACCCGCGCGTGATCCACGTGTCCGCGACCGGTGCCGGCGGCGCGCCGACGGTGGCCGGCTCGGACAGCGCCTCGGGCAAGCTGATCACGCTGGCCGGTGGCATCAACATCGGCGACGAAGCCGGGGTCGCCAATTATTCCGCGCTGAGCAACGAGGGCGTGGTGGCTGCGGCGCCCGATGTCATCCTGGTGACCGAGAACGATCTGGCCCTGTTTGGTGGGCAGGCCGGGCTGTGGCGCGCCTATCCGACGCTCCGGCAGACGCCGGCCGGTGCGGCCAACCGCGTGTGGGTGATGCCGGATGTGGAGTTGAAGTCCGCCAGCGTCGCCTCGGGCAGTGGTGCGGTGGCGCTGGCCGCGGCATTTGCAACCGTTCCGCGCCCGTGAGTGCCTGAGGCATGGCGGTATTGAGTCCTGCGCGCCGGCGCGGCGCGACCGTATTGATCTGGGCGGCGGTGGGGTTGCTGATCGCCGTCATTGCCTCGTTCGCCGTGGGCCCGTTGCGGCTGCCGCCGATGGAGGTGCTGCAGGCGATCGGCGTGAAGCTGGGGCTGGCCGATCCAGCCAGCGTCAGTACCCGCGATCTGGCGGTGGTCTGGCAGCTGCGCATTCCGCGTGCCTTGCTGGGTGCGATGGTGGGCGCCGCACTGGCGATGGCCGGTGCGAGCCTGCAGGGGTTGTTCGGTAATCCGCTGGCCGACCCCGGCATTGTCGGCGTGACCCAGGGCGCTGCCTTGGGCGCGGTCTCGGCGATCGTGCTGGGTGCCGGCGCCTTCGGTGTGTGGACGCTGCCGCTGGCGGCGTTCGCCGGTGCCGGTGGCGCGATCACCTTGACGTATCTGCTGGCGCGGCCGGGGCAGGGCACCGGCACGGCGACATTGCTGCTGGTCGGCATTGCGATCGCGGCATTCTGCTCGGCGATGATCGGGTTCCTGACCTACATCGCCAGCGAGAGCGAGCTGCAATCGCTGGTGTTCTGGCAGATGGGCTCGTTGGCCCAGGCCGACTGGATGGATGTGGTCGCGGTGGCACCGGTGTTCGTGCTCGGCACGATCGCGCTGCTGCGGCTGGCCACCCCCTTGGACATGCTCGCGCTCGGTGAGCGCCAGGCCCAGCACCTGGGGCTGGATGTGAAGCGCACGCGGCTCAAGTTGATTGCCTTCAGCGCGCTGCTGGTCGGTGCCGCCGTCGCCTTTGCCGGCTCGATCGGCTTCGTGGGTCTGGTGGTGCCGCACGTTGTGCGTCTGCTGGTCGGCCCCGGCCATCGCTGGCTGCTGCCGGTCTCGGCCGTCGCCGGTGCGTTGCTGATCGTGGTGGCCGATACCGCCGCACGCACGCTGGATCCACCGTCGGAGATTCCGCTGGGCCTGTTCTCGGCCGCGCTGGGTGCGCCGTTCTTCCTGTGGCTGGTGATGCGTCAGCGCCACCGGAGCGGCGCATGAGCGCGCTGCTGCAGTTGCAGTCGGTGCAGTTGAGCCGCGGCGCGCGGCGCATTCTGGATGACATCACGCTGGATTTCGTCCCGGGCATGGTCACGGCGCTGGTCGGGCCGAACGGCGCGGGCAAGTCGACGTTGCTGGCGGTGGCCGCAGGCGATCTGGAAGCGGAGCAGGGCAAGGTGCTGCTGCGTGGGCAGGCGCTGGCGGACTGGAAAGCCAAGCCGCTGGCACGCGAGCGCGCGGTCATGCCGCAGGAGCACGCGGTGCGGTTCGCCTTCCGTGTGCATGAAGTGGTGGCGATGGGGCGGCTGCCGCATCCACCGGATCCGGTCAAAGATGCGGCCTGCATCGCCGATGCGCTGGCGCGGGCGGACCTGCATGCGTTGATCGAGCGGGAAGTGGAACACCTCTCCGGCGGCGAGGCGGCGCGCACGACCTTCGCTCGTGTGCTGACCCAGGACACCCCGTTGCTGCTGCTGGATGAGCCGACGGCTGCCCTGGATCTGCGTCATCAGGAGCGCACGCTGCGCGCGGTCCGCGACCTGGCCGATGCCGGCGCCTGCGTGATCGTGGTGTTGCATGATCTGAATCTGGCCGCCGCGTATGCGGACCGGATCGTGTTGCTGGAACAGGGTCGCGTGGCGGCCGATGGCACGCCGACCGAGGTGCTGACGCGCGAGCACATCGAGCGTGTCTACCAGCAGCCGGTGCTGGTGCTGCGGCATCCGCAGCGCGATGTTCCGTTGGTGGTGGTGACCGACGCGTAGCGCCGGGAGTTACCCCGGCGCCATCGCGATGTCGCCGGTGCCCGCGAGCGGCCGACACGACCAACGACGCTGATGCTCAGCGCGTCATTGCCGGTAGTCATCGCGGCTGCGAATGACGCGTGCCTCTTCTCCCACGCGGGGGCGTTCGGACACACGGGGGCGTTCGGACACATTGGCGCGTTCGGGCGCACGGGCGCGTTCGGACGCCTGGCTGCCGTGGTGCCTGCCATCATCAAAATGCGAGCAGCCGGCAAGGCTCACCAGCGCCGCTGACATGGCAAGCGTGACAATCGATTTCATCGCAGGTTCCTCCGGTGGGTGGGGTGTAGCCCCCTGTTGCTCGAAGGTCTGTGTTTGGCAATGAACTCCCCATTAATACCCGCTGCTGCGTGGCACGCCGATCTGTAGCGTCATGGCATTGAGAAATACCGATGTAGGCGCAGAATCGAAACAGGTATTACGGACGCCCAGAAAAATGAAAGTGCCGATACCGATCTTGCTGATATATGAGCAAGAGATGTCGTAAGCAGCCCGAAACCGCGAGGCGAACTGGCACTTTACTGGCCTCATGCCAGCCTGGTTCCGTTGGGGGTGGTGACCGGCGCGCTGACGGTGTGACGGGGCCGGCCAGTGGCCGGCCCCATCGATGAAGGATTACCAGCCGAAGCGCGCGGTCGCCATCACGGTGCGGCCGCTGCCGTAGTAGCACGACGACACGCCGGTGCAGGTCGATACGAAACGCTTGTCAGCCAGGTTGCTGGCGTTGAGTGCCAGCTGCACTTGGGTGCTGCCGATCTGGCCCACGTCATAGCGGATCGCCGCATCGAACAGCGTGTAGGACGGGATCCGGTACAGGTTGGCGCTGTCGCCGTAGCTGACGCCGTTGTAGCGCGCGCCCGCGGCCAGGCTCAGGCCCTGCAGCGCGCCGGCCTGGAAGGTGTAGTCCGCCCAGAACGAGGCGCTGTAGTCGGGCACCATTGCCAGTTCCTTGCCCTGGTAGGGCGCCGAACGCGTCATCTCCGAGTCCATTCGGGACGCGGCGCCGATCAGGCTGAAGCCCTCGATCGGCGTGATCCGGCCTTCCAGTTCAATGCCGCGCACGCGGCCCTCGTCGCCCTGGATCGAGCAGGTGGCGGTGCCGGTCGCGCCGCAGTTGCGATGCGACGCCACTGGATCATCCACGATCATGTTCTGCTGGCGCAGGTCGTACACCGACAACGTCACCAACCCATCCACCGAAGTCGGCTGATACTTCAGGCCGGCTTCCCACTGCGAGCCGGTCACCGGCTCGAATGCGGTCTGGGTGAAGCTGTCCAACGGCGATTTGGTCGACGGCTGGAACGATTCGGCGTAGCTCACATACGGGGTCAGACCGTTCTCGAATACATACAGCACGCCCGCGCGACCGGTGAAGGCCTCGCTCTTGATCACATTGCGCCCGCCCGGCGTGGAGATGCCGGTGGCGATGTTGCGGTTGGCGCTGCTGCTGTCGTCCTTGGTCCAGTCGTAGCGACCGCCGAACGTCATCCGCCAGTTGCCGAGCGCCACCTGGTCCTGCAGGTAGACGCCGCTCTGCCGGTTGATGCCGGCGGTCGGGGTTTCCGTGCTCACCGTCGGGCGGTAGGTCGAATACACCGGGTTGAAGATGTCGATCGGGCGCGGGCTGCTCATGGCACTGCGCACGCCCTCCCAGTCCGCACGCTGCCAGTCCCAGCCGAGCAGCACGGTGTGATCCACCGCGCCGGTGCTGAAACGCGCCTGCAGGCGGGTATCGAAGGTATCGCCATCGGAGTCGCCGGTACCCATCACGCCGCGACGGTTCTGGGTACGGCCATCGGCATTCAGCGCGCCGAAGGTGACCACGCTGCGGAACAGCGAATCGACATGCGTGCGGCGCGCGCTCTGGGTCAGCGTGAGGTGGTCGTTGAACTGGTGCTCGAACATCCAGCCGGCCGTCCACAGCGTGCGGTTGAAGGTGTTCCAGTCCGGCTCGCCGATGAAGGTGCTGTTCTTCATGTAGCCCGACGCCGTCGGATGGAGCGTGCCGGCGGCCGGCAGGAACTGGTAGGTCGAGCCGCCATCGTCCTTCTGGTACAGGCCCAGCAGGGTCAGGCGGCTGCGCTCGGCGAGCTGCCAGGTGTAGCTGGGGGCAAGGAACCAATGCTCCTGCGCGGTGTGCTTGATCTGGGTCTGGCCATCGCGATAGAGGCCGACCAGGCGGAACAGGTGATCATCACCGGCCGTGCCGGCGCCCACGTCAAAGGCCGCGCTGTACTGGCCATTCGCATCGACCCCCAGGCGCAACTGCTGCACCTGGTCGGGGGTGGGGGTCTTGCTGACCTGGTTGACCATGCCGCCCGGGGCCACCTGGCCATACATCACGGCGGACGGCCCCTTGAGCACTTCCACCCGCTCCAGGTTCCAGCTGTCGAACATGCTGCGGTTCCACTGGCTGCCCTGCGGTGCGCGCATGCCATCCAGGGTGACGTTGTTGGACCAGCTGCCGGCATCGAACCCGCGGATGCGGAAATCGTCCACGCGGTTGTCGATGCCCGAGCTTTCCAGGCTGACGCCGGCGACATAGCGCATCGCATCGTTGAGCGACTGCACGCCACGGGCATCCAGTTCGGCGCGCTCGATCACCGAGACCGACTGCGGGGTTTCGGCCAGCGCGGTGCTGGTCTTGGTCGCGCCGCTGGTGCTGTTGGCCGCCCGGTAGGCATTGACGCGTACGGCGTCCAGATCGGTGGCGATCTGGGCGTGGGCGGTGGGAACGATCGCAGCGGCCAGACAGGCCAGGGCCAGCAGGTTTGGGCGCAACCGGCGCGGATACAGGGTCAGGGAGCAGGGCATGGGCAACAACTCGACAACGCGGAGGAAGGGGGCGCGGGCGCTGGCTCGGCTTCCGGGGTCGGGTGGCGCCAGCCTCGCGGGCGTCGTCAAGGCGACGCATATGGCCCCATTTTAAGGATTGTCGCCCCATTCGCAATTGCGACACATTCGCACATGCGGGGTGGGCCGACCCAGAATCCCCGCCATGAATGGTGTAAATGTGTGTAAATGACGATCAGTGTTGCAATGGTGGTGCTAATTGGAGCTTGTGGCCGGCCATCAGAGGTCTACAATGCCGGCTACACCCCAGGTGACCCTCATGACTTCGATGCCGCTTCTGACGTTTTTTACCCTGACCCGCGATGTCGCGGCACGGGCGCGTCTGCCAATCGGAGTGCGAGGCTGCTGACCGGAATACCGGTCACCCTGGACCCCACGCAGAGCGCCCACCGGGCGCTCTTTTCGTTTCCACGCAGCAGAACTGTTTGAAGGAGAACGTGCCATGCACCAGATCGCCGAGCCCCAAACCTGGCCGCACGCCCGTTAGCCAACGGCGGCGTGCGGCTCCCCGATGTTGGCAGCGAGACCTATCCCATGAACACCCATACCCAGACCCTTACCCTCCGGCGCAACCTCGGCATCATTGCCCACATCGACGCCGGCAAGACCACACTCACCGAGCGGCTGCTGTGGAAAACCGGCGAGATCCATCGCGTCGGTGAGGTGCATGACGGCGCGGCGACCACCGATTTCTCGGCGATCGAGCGCGAGCGTGGCATCACCATCGGCGCGGCGGCCGTGCAGGCCCATTGGGCACCGCGCGACCAGCCCATCCATCACCTGACCCTGATCGACACCCCCGGCCACATCGATTTCGCGATCGAAGTGGAGCGCTCCCTGCGCGTGCTGGATGGCGCGGTCGCGGTGTTCTCCGCAGTGGATGGCGTGCAGCCCCAGTCCGAATCGGTCTGGCGCCAGGCGCGTCGCCACGGGGTGCCGCTGATCGCCTTCGCCAACAAGATGGACCGCACCGGTGCGTCCTTCGAACGCGTGCTGACCCAACTGCGCGAGAAACTGCGTGCGACGCCGTGGGCGCTGGGCGTGCCGATCGGGACCGAAAGCCAGTTCAATGGCTGGGTGGACCTGGTCGACCGCAGCACCGTGCAGTGGGATGACAAGGGCACCGCCCTGCGTCATGCCTGGACGACCGATGAGGCGGCGCAGTGGCTGCCGCAGCGCGAAGCGCTGATCGAGGCCGTGGCCGATGCCGACGACGTGCTGGCACAGGCGTGGCTGGAGGGCGCGGTGATCGACAACGCACAGCTGCGCGCGGCGATCCGTCGCGGCACCCTGGCCGGTGCTGGCGTCCCGGTGCTGGCCGGCTCCGCGTTCAAGAGCAAGGGCGTGGAGACGCTGCTGGATGCGGTGGTCGACTATCTGCCCTCGCCACTGGATCGGCCGGCGGTGGTCGCCGCCGAGAACGGCAGCGAGGTGCTGCTGCCACCGGACCCGGAGGGCCCGCTTGCGGCGTTGCTGTTCAAGATCACGCACCAGAACCACGGTGCGCTGAGCTTCGTGCGGGTGTATTCGGGCACGCTGAAGGTGGGCGACGCGCTGGCCAGTTCGCAGCATCCGCAGGGGCGACGGGTCAGTCGCCTGGTGCGGGTACAGGCCGACCAGACCCACGACATCAAGCAGGCCGTGGCCGGTGACATCGTCGCGGTGCTGGGCTGGAAGGATGCGGTCAGCGGTGAAACGCTGAGTGCACCCTCGCGCCCGCTGCTGCTCGATACGATCCAGGCGCAGCATGCGGTGCTGGCATGGCGGTTGACGGCGGAGAAGGCCTCGGACCTGATCCGCATCAGCCAAGGATTGGCCAGCCTGGCGCAGGAGGATCCGTCGTTCCGGGTCGAGACCGATGCGGACAGCGGTGAAACCCTGATCTGGGGCATGGGCGAGCTGCATCTGGAGGTGATGGTCGAGCGCCTGCGCACGGAGTGGGGCGTCACCATCCGCACCGGCGAGCCGCGTGTGGCCTATCAGGAAACGCCGAAGCGTGCGGTGCAGCGGGTGGAAGGCAAGGTCGCCAAGCAGACCGGCGGCCAGGGCCAGTTCGCCCAGGTGCTGATCGATGTGACGCCGCGCGAGGATGGCGAGGTGACCTTCGTCGACCGCACCGTCGGGGGTGCGATCCCGCGCGGGTTCGTCAACGCGGTGGAGAAGGGCGTTCGCGCGGCATTGGGCGAAGGCCCGCTGGGCCATCCGGTGGTCGGTATCGAGGTGACGCTGGTCGATGGCCAGACCCATGTCAAGGACTCCTCGGACATGGCCTTCCACCGCGCTGGCAGTGAGGCGGTGAAAGCCGCGCTGGCCGAGGCGGGCACGCAGCTGCTGGAGCCGGTGATGGAGATCGCCATCCACGCGCCGTCGGCGAACGTCGGCGATGTGGTGGGCGACCTCAACCGCCGCAGCGGGCGGGTGGCCTCGATCGAGGACCAGGATGGGCAGGCGGAAGTGCTCGGCTATGCACCGCTGGCGCGACTGGGTGGCTACACCACCTCGCTGCGTTCGCTGACCCAAGGGCGCGCGTCCAGCGACATGCGCTTGAATGGGTATGAGGCGGCGCAGACGGCCTGACCGTCGATGTGGAACGAGAAGAGGGCCGGGCAACCGGTCCTCTTTCTCCGTGTCAGCGTTGGTAGTCCGCACAGCGCCGGATGCCCGCCCGCAGCTAGAATGTCTGCCGCAATGTCGCACGCAGCCAACGGCCGCAGCGACCGGATTTCTCCTTGGAGTACGGCCATGAGCAACACGCATTTTTATCCGATCGGCACCCCCGGCCAGCCGTGGGGCGATGCCGAACGGGCCCAGTGGCGCGCCAATCAGCAGCGCCAGCGCAGCTACCACGACGATGTGGTGGCCGCGCTCGAGCGCCTGGGCGAGCGTTTCGATGTGGTGCAGTACGGCCAGCTGGACTACGCGCCGGATCATTACCCGCTGTTTGCGGTGGTCAGCCATGCGTGGGATCCGGCACTGCCGACCGCGCTGGTGACCGGCGGCGTGCATGGCTATGAAACCAGCGGCGTGCATGGCGCGCTGCAGTTCCTGGATCAGCATGCCGAGGCGTATGCGGGCCGTATCAATCTGATCGTCGCGCCCTGCGTCAGCCCGTGGGGCTATGAGCGCATCCAGCGCTGGAATCCCGATGCGATCGATCCCAACCGCAGCTTCCGCGGTGAGGGCCAGATCGAAGAAGCGGCCTCGTTGATGCGCTGGATGGCCGCGCGTGGCGATGATCTGCTGGTGCACCTGGACCTGCATGAAACGACCGACAGCGATCTGCATGAGTTCGATCCGGCGCGCTGCGCCCGCGATGGCATCGCCCTGGTGCCGGACATCATTCCCGATGGCTTCTACGTGATCGGCAACAGCGAAGATCCGCAGCCGGCGTTCCAGCAGGCGTTGATCGCCGCGGTGGAGAAGATCACGCACATCGCCCCCGCCGACGCCAATGGCGAGCTGATCGGCATGCCGCTGCAGTCACCGGGCGTGGTCTGGGGCGAATCGCGTTCGATCGGCGCCTGCGCCGGGTTCACCGACGCGCTGTACGCCACCACCACCGAGGTGTACCCGGACAGCCCGCGGACCTCGCCGCAGGAATGCAACGATGCACAGGTCGCGGCGGTATGCGCCGGCCTGGACTTCGCCCTGGCCCATCCGCGCGCCTGATCGCCCCCCGTTCCCGCCCCCCGCCGGCGCGCTGGTGCCAAGGCGCCCGTGCGCTATCATCGGCCATCAGGGACGGGGGCGTCTGGCCGGAGAGGCTGGCGTCTTGGGAGCGGGGATGATGAGTGGCGATGTCACGCAGTGGCTGCACCGGTGGCGGCGCGGGGATCCGCAGGCGCAGGCGCATCTGTTTGATCTGATCTATCCCGCGCTGCGCGAGATGGCAGCAGCCCGTATCGGCCAGCGCCATGCCGACGTGACCCTGCGGCCGACCGCGTTGATGCATGAAGCGCTGTTGCGGGTGATGGGCTCGGACGTGGAGTTCGTGGATCGCGCGCACTTCCTCGCGCTGGCGGCCTTGAAGATGCGCGCGGTGCTGGTGGATTTTGCGCGCAGTGGCGCGGCAGCCAAGCGCGGGGCCGGGGCGTGGAACCTGACCTTGTCGCATGCTGATCAGGACGTGCCCTATGCGCCGACCTGCGACTACGAGGTCCTGGCGCTGCACCAGGCGTTGATCCAGCTCGCCGGGCACGATGAGCGCGCCGCACGTGCGGTGGAATACATGTATTTCGGCGGGATGGACCGCCAGGAAATCGCGGTCGTGCTGGAGGTGTCGGTGCCGACGGTCGACCGCGATCTGCGCTTTGCGAAGGCTTGGCTCAATCAGCGCCTGGCCTAATCGGGGGCGTTATCGTGACAGGGGGATGGGGCAATGACGGATGACCGCTGGCAGCAGCTGCGCACGATGTTCGATGCGGCGTGCGAACTGCCGCCGACCGCGTGGCGCACCGAGCTGGGGCGGATGACCAACGATCCGGCCCTGCTGGATGAGGTGATCGAGCTGCTGGAAGCGCAGACCATGGCGCTGGACAGCGCGCAGCGCCCCCTGCGCGAGTTGATTGTCCAGCTTGCCGAGCCGGATGTGCAGGTGGGTGAACGGATCGGTCCTTGGCGGCTCACCCGGCGCGTGGCCAGTGGCGGCATGGGAGCGGTGTTCCTCGCCGAGCGCGCTGACGAGACCTACCAGCAACGGGTGGCGATCAAGTTGCTTCGCGGCTTGGCGACGACCGAGATCAGCCAGCGCCTGGCCGCCGAGCGGCAGATGCTGGCCGGGCTGGAGCACCCCAACATCGCCCGGTTGTACGACGGTGGCAGCACCCCTTCCGGCCAACCCTATCTGGTGATGGAGTACGTGGACGGCGAGCCACTGGACCGCGCCTGCTGTGACCGTCCGCTCGATCTTTCCCAGCGCCTGCAGCTGTTCGTTCGGATCTGCCGTACGGTGCAGGCCGCGCACGCACGCCTGGTCGTGCACTGCGATCTCAAGCCCAGCAATATCCTGGTGCGCGCGGACAACGAGCCGGTGCTGCTGGATTTCGGCATCGCACGCTGGCTGGACAGCGCAGCCGAGTCCCGCGCCGACCGTTTCTACACGCCGGTCTACGCCAGCCCTGAACTGATTGCGGGCGAGCCGGTGGGTGTCACCACCGACGTGTACAGCCTCGGTGTGATCCTGGTCGAGATGCTGGCCGATCGCCGGCTTGGCCATGATGGGCAGCCGGCGGGTGCCGCGGTTCCGTTGCCCAGCCGCTGGGCGCGGCCATCGTGCGCGTGGCGAAAGCACCTGGAGGGAGACCTCGATGCGATCGCGGCCAAGGCCAGCGCACGTGACCCCGCCCAGCGCTATGGCTCGGTGGAGGCGCTGGCGGATGACATCGAGCGCTGGCGGACGCATCACCCGGTGCGGGCGCGAGGCGGGCGAGCGGGCTACCGCACGCACCGGTGGCTGCGTCGGCACTGGCAGGCGGCCGGCGTGGCCGTCGCGGTGACGGCCATGGCGGGCGGCTTCGTCTGGCGATTGAGCGAATCCAGTGCGCGCGCTCAGGAAGAAGCGGCGATCGCCGAGCAGGTCAGCGAGTTCCTGGTCGCCGCCTTCGATGCCGCCGATCCGCGCGAGCGCGGTGCACGCGGCACCGAAGATGTCAGTGCACGCGCAGTGCTCGATGCCAGCGCGGCGCAGGTCGATGCGGAGCTGGCCGATTCGCCGGCGTTGCGGGCGCGCCTGCAGAGCGTGCTGGGGCGCGCGTACCAGAACATCGGCCTGCCCAAGCAGGCCGAGACGCTGCTGCGCAGCGCGGCTGAAGGCCTGGCATCGCCGTCGGTCGATCGCGCGCGCCTGGCGGCGCAGACCTACAGCGATCTGTCGGTGGAGATGAGCAACGGCAAGCGGGGCGAAGAAGGCCTGAAGTACGCCGAACGTGCGCTGCAGCTGCTTGATCGCGAAGACGATGCACGCACGCGCGCACATGTGCTGAACTCGCTGGGCCTGGCCTACAGCCAGCTGGAACGCTATCCCGAGAGCGAGGCGGCGTTCCAGCAGTCGCTGGCAATGCGCAGCACCGTCCGCGAGCCGGGCACGGAAGGCGGCACCGCCACGGTGATGCAGAACATGGGGCTGATGTACCGCAACCGCGGTGAGCTGGACAAGTCCGAGCAGCTGCTGCGCGACTCGCTGGAGATCAAACGGCGCCGCAGTGAGACCAGTGCCGATTACCAGCACGGACTGCACGCACTGGCCATGACCCTGCAGGAAGGCGGCAAGCCGAACGAGGCTGCACCGCTGCTGCTGCAGTCGCGCGATCTCAGCCTGCAGCTGTATGGACAGGACAGTTCCCGCACGGCCCTGGCGTACTGCGAGTTGGCCTTGCTGCACATGGATCTCGGTCGTTACACGGAGAGTGCGGAGGGCTTTGATACCTGTCTGCGCATCAGTGCGCTCACCAGTGGCGAAGACAGCATCGACCACGCGATCAACCTCAACAACTACGCCAACCTGGAAGAAGCCCGCGGCGATATGGGCAAGGCGGAGCAGCTGTACCGGCGCTCGCTGGCGATCCGCCGCCAGGTCCTGGGGCCGGACAAGCCTTCCAGCCTGCGGGCAGAGATGAACCTGGCGCGGCTGCTGATGCGCAGCGGTCGTGCCGACCAGGCCGGCCCGCTGATCCAGCGCGTGTTGCCGATCTGGCAGCGGATCAGCCCGGCCGACGCGCCGGATCTGCGCATTTCGCACCTGGGCGAGATCGAGTGGATGATCCACCGCGGGCAATCGGCGCAGGCAGAGCAGGCGCTGCTGGCGATGGCGCCGATCGTACCGTCGATGTCGCCGCCGTTGCAGCTGCGCTACCAGCAGATGCAGGCCGAAGCGGCGCTGCGTGCCGGGCAGGCCGCCTTGGCGGCGACCCGCTGGCGCGCGGTGCTGGAGGGCAATGTTGCGTTGTTCGGGGCAGAAGCGCCGTCCGTGGCACGCTACCGCGTACCGCTGGCCGAGGCGCTGCAGGCCAACGGCGAGCGGGAGGCTGCGCGCCGGCAGATCGCGCAGGCCAAGCCACTGCTGGAGGCAGAGCTGGTGCCCGGCGCACCCTATCTGCAGCGACTGCATGCGCTGGAGGAGCGCCTCAAGGGTTAGGCGACGCCCCGCATCAGCTTTTCAGCCACCCCTGGCAGCCCGCACTGCCGTCGTCCGAGGTGGCCGCCTTTGCGCACGTTGCGGTCATCCGCGCCTGCAGCCGGCTGAGGCTCTCCGCGCCGTGATGCTCGCGGCTCCACGCCTGCAATGCGGTACCGAGCCGTTCGAAGCGCTGGCGGGTACGCTGGTGGTAGCCGGCCGGCTGCACGGCGAGATCGGCGATCACCTCGCCCGTGGCGGTCTCGATCGCCGCCGCATCATCCGGGCTCAGGCGCAGCAGGCCCTCCACGTACAGCACGCCCCACTGCACGCGGGTGGCCGGCCCCTGTGCGCCCTGGTAGGCCTTGTGCAGCCAGGCGATGGCCGAAGCCTTGTCGCCGCGTTCTTCGGCAAGGTCGGCCAATTCAGGCATGTAGTAGTACGGCGTCTCACTCCGATCAAGCTCGGCGAGCAGCAGTTTCTCTGCCGCAGCGTCGTCGTTGATCTGGCGCAGCACGTACACCGCGGTGCTGATCGTCGCTTGGCGCTCGTGCAGCGTGGTCGCGGCCCCCTCGGCGGCCCCCCCCCGGTGGGGGGCCCCTGTTGTGACCCCCGCCGGGAATGGC
>NZ_JASCOO010000108.1:0-13780 GCF_029959485.1 Stenotrophomonas sp. PS02301 | reverse complement strand
CCCCCCGCGCCGCGGCCCCCCCCCCCCCCCCCCCCCCCCCGCCCCCCCCCCCCCCCCCCCCCCCCCCCCCCCCCCCCCCCCACTACCGGTATACGGTGGGTTGCACAAAACAGAACAGGCCGCCCGAAGGCGACCCGTTCGTTCAACACAGCGATGTCGTCAGGCCTCAGTACTTCCAGCGCAGGCTCAATGCGACAAAGCGCGGCTCGCCGTAGTTGTTGTAATCCAGGTTGGCCCAATAGGTCTTGTCCAGCGCATTGCGCACGCTCAACGTCGCCGTCCAGCTGTCGCTGATGCGGTAGTTGGCGTTGAACTGCACCAGCGCATACGCCGGCTGGTTCACCGTCACCGTGCCGCCGAGCGGATAGGGGACGTTGTAGCCCTGCACCTTGCTCTGCCACTGCACGCCGGCACCCACGCTCAGTCGCTCCAGTGCACCGCGCAGCCGCACCTGGGTGTTGAGCTGCAGCAGATCTTCGGCCGGGTTGGCGTACAGCAGATCGGTGGCGGCACGGGTCACCTTGACGTGGGTGAAGCCGGCATTGACGGTCCATCCCGGCAGGATCTCGCCGTTGACGTCCACTTCCCAGCCGCGTGCCTTGGTCCCGTTGATGCCGATATACGCAGAACTGCCGTCGCTGAGCGAGCGCTCCGGCACGCTCGTGTCGAGCACCGCGTAGTTGTCCTGCTTGGCCTCGAACACCGCGGCATTTGCGGTCAGGCGGCCGTCGAACCACTGCGACTTGATGCCCGCTTCCAGGTTGGAACCTTCCACCGGCGCCAGCAGGTTTTCGTTGCGGTCCTTGAAGTTCTGCGGGTTGAAGATTTCGGTGTAGCTGGCGTACGCCGCCACCTGCGGAGTGATGTCGTATACCAGGCCTACATAGGGCGTGACTTCATCGGTCACTTTATACGCGCCGCTCGTACCGGTATACGCACCAGCCGCGTTGTAGGAGCGGGACAGCGTTTCCCAGCGGCTCAGGCGCGCACCGGCGATCAGCGCGAGTGGATCGGCCAGGCGCAGGCGGGTGGCCACGTAGACGCCGCTCTGGGTGGTCTTGGCGACGCGGCGTGCGCCGGTGCGCGCGTAGGTCACCTCGGAGATGTCGCCATCCCACGTGCGGATATCCGGGATGTAATAGCAGCGCTCGGTCCCGCAACGTGCCCAGTCGGTGGGATAGCGCAGCGCGATGGTGTTGGTGGTGCCTTCCAGATCCGCCCACTGCCCCCCCACGGTCAGGTCGTGCTCGCGGCCGAACAGGGAGAACGTGCCGCTCAGGTAGGCATCCACGTTGCGGCGGGTGTCTTCGGAATCGCCGGCGGCGGTGCGCAGGAAGATGCCCGCACCGGTGGCCGGATCCGGGTAGCCACTGCCGTACACGCGCACGTTCTGCACGTTACCCTGGGTGTAGGCGGTGTTGATCTTCAGCAGCCAGTTCTCACCGAAGCGCTGCTCCAGGTTGGCGAAGGCGGTGCTGGTCTCGCGCTGCCAGTAGCTCCACTTCGGCGCGACGTTGGTCGAGCGCGGCAGATGGGCGAAGTCGCCCTGGCCGTTGAAGAACGGCACCGTGCCCCAGGTCGAGCCGACCGGATTGTTGTCCTGGGTCTGGTAGCCCACGGTCAGCGTGGTGCTGTCGGTCAGGTCACCTTCCAGCACGGCCATGCCGGCCATCTTGTTCTCGTGGTAGCGGTCGTAATACAGATCGCGGTCGGTGTAGGCGGCAACCACGCGGCTGCGGAAACGGCCGTCAGCGGTCAACGGCGCGGTCACGTCGGCTTCCATGCGCTGGTAGTCCCAGCTGCCGGCGCTGACCGAGAAGGAGGCATCGAACTCCTTGCCCGGGCGCTTGCGCAGCAGGTTGACCGTCGCCGATGGCACACCGGCGCCGCTGAGCAGGCCGTTGGCGCCGCGGATCACTTCGACCCGATCGTAGAACGCGGTGTCATATTCCTGGTTGGTCGAGCCGCTATAGGTGGGGATGCCATCGACCTGGAAATCGGTGATGGCAAAACCGCGCGCGTAGTACAGCGGGCGCTGGGTGTCATAGAAGGAGACGCTGACGCCGGTGACGTTGCGCATCACATCGTTGATGCTGAACAACGATTCGTCCTGCAGCCGCTGCAGGCCGATCGAGGTCGCCGACTGAGGCGTCTCCTGCAGGCTGATCGGCAGACGCGTGGTGCTCGAGGGCATCGCGCGCGCACCCACCACGCTGACCTTGTCCAACGTCTTGGCATCGGCAGCGCTGCTGGCATCGGCCAGCGCATCGGCGAAGGCCTGCGGGGCGGTCAGCACCAGCACGGAAAGCAGGGCCAGGCCCAGCGGGGCACGGCGGGGAAGGCGAAGCGAAGCAGCGCAGGCGTACATGCGGGTCTCGTGATGATATGGGGGTGTGGCCGGGCCCCAAGCCCGGCGGGGTGCAAATGTAAAGCGTTCTCATTCGCTTTACAAATACTGAACATTCAGATTGTCCAGCCCCCAGAACGCAACCGGCCACCGCAAGGGTGGCCGGAGGGAAACCGTGGCCAAGGCCCGAAGGCCCCGCCGGTGCAGGCTTACAGCGCCTGCAGTTCTTCGTTGGCGTTGCGCTTGGCCTCGGCCGGCTTGGCGGCCGGCGGCGGGGTCAGCATCACCGCCGGGCTGGTCTCGACCGGCACCTCCAGGTACGGCAGCTTCAGGGTCTCGCTGGTCAGGCGGCGGATCTCATTGGTCAGCGCCGGGCTGTCGTTGAGCTTGCGGCCGTACGACGGGACGATCTGCTTCAGGCGCGCTTCCCAGCCGGCCGCCATCTGCTCGGGGAAGGCTTTCTTGAGCAGGTCCAGCATGATCGGCGGCGAGGTCGAGGCACCCGGCGAGGCGCCGAGCAGGGCGGCCAGGGTGTGATCCTGGTCGGTCACGATCTCGGTACCGAACTGCAGGATCGCGCCCTTTTCCGGGTCCTTCTTGATGATCTGCACGCGCTGGCCGGCGGTCACCAGCTTCCAGTCCTCGCGCTTGGCGTGGGGAAAATACTTGACCAGTTCGGCCTGGCGGTCATCATCGTTCAGACGTGCCTGGCCCATCAGGTACTTCACCAGGTCCAGATTCTCCAGGCCCACGTCCATCATGCCGGCTACGTTGTTGTGGTTGACCGAGGAATACAGGTCGAACCACGAGCCGTGCTTGAGGAACTTGGTGCTGTACAGCGCGAACGGCCCGAACAGCACCACCGGCTTGCCATCCAGCTTGCGCGCATCCAGATGCGGCACCGACATCGGCGGCGAGCCGGTTTCGGCCATGCCGTAGGCTTTGACCGAATGCCGGTTGGCGATCGCCGGGTCCTGGAAGGCCAGGAACTGGCCACCGACCGGGAAGCCGGCGTAGTTCTTCGATTCCGGAATGCCCGACAGCTGCAGCAGCTTGAGCGCGGCACCACCGGCACCGATGAACACGAAGCGCGACTTGACCGTGGTCTCGTTGTCGGACTTCAGGTCCTTGACGGTCACGTTCCAGCTCTTGTCATCGTTCTGGCGCAGCGCGCGCACTTCATGGTTGAGGTGCAGTTTGAAGTTCGGGCTGCGTTCCAGGCCCGCGGTCAGCTGGCGGGTGATCACGCCAAAGTTGACGTCGGTGCCCAGCGGCATCCAGGTGGCGGCGACCTTCTGCTTCGGGTCGCGGCCCTCCATCAACAGCGGTGCCCACTGCGTGATCTGCGCGGGATCCTCGGAGTACTGCATGCCGTAGAACAGCGGGTTCTTGACCAGCGCCTGCTGACGCTTGTGCAGGTAGGCGATGTTCTCATCACCCCAGACGAAGCTCATGTGCGGGGTCGGGTTGATGAAATCGCTGGGCTGGCTCAGGCGGCCTTCGCGGATCTGGTGCGACCAGAACTGGCGCGAGATCTCGAACTGCTCGGCGATGCCGACCGCACGCTTGGTCTCGATGCTGCCGTCGGGCAGTTCCGGGGTGTAGTTCAGCTCGGCGAACGCGGAATGACCGGTGCCGGCGTTGTTCCAACCGTCCGAGCTTTCCAGCGCGACTCCGTCCAGGCGCTCATAGACCTGGATGTTCCAGTCTGGCTGCAGCTCCTGCAGGAAGGTGGCGAGCGTGATGCTCATGATGCCGCCGCCGACCAGGACGACGTCGACCGGCTTGTCGTTGCCGGCAGCCGGGACCGAGCGCTGATGCAGCGGCCAGTACAGGAACAGTGCCGCTGCCAACAGCAACACTACGAACAGGCCGAGGACGACCTTCGCTAGTTTTTTCATGGGGATCTCAGGTAGGGAGACATGGGAAGGATGCCGCCGCTGCCGGGAACGCCCGTGAAGACGGGCGTCACAGCGGTACCTTGACCGCAATTTTAGCCCTTTCCGGTACGGATTTGGTGCAACGCAGCATCCGGTGGGTGTGCCAGGCCGGGTCAGTCGCTGGCCAAGGTGAAGTATTCAAGGAGGAAATAGCTGGCTTGATAGGCCAGCGCTATCAGGGCCAGGGCCAGGTGCGCGCGGCGCTGGCGCAGGGTCATGCCCAGCCCGGCAATGGCCAGCATCACCACCGTGTGGACCCAGTAGGCGTCGCCGAGCATCTGCCAGCGGCTGTGACCCTTGATGGCGGTATCGACCAGATCCAGCAGCGTGACCAGCGCCAGCATCCCGAAGAAGCCACCGCGCCGCTGCAGCAGGTAGTTTTCATAGCTGCCGAACTCGCGCACATCGTCCGGAAACAGCAGGACGCAGAGCAGGTACCACGCGGCGCAGTAGGCGATCACGAACAGATACAACTCGAAGGTCCACTGCCGGACCTCGCCCAGCCGGAACTCCCACCACCAGAAGGTCACCACCGAGATCAGCGCCCAGACCACCCAGCACAGGTGGATCCACGACCAGCCGCGGCGCTGGGGGTGCTCGATGATCCCCGCCAGCCCGCGCAGCAGGGTGGTGATGCTCAGGCCGAGGATGATGCTGAGCACCACACGGATGTGCAGGTAGACCGGATCGGTGTCCATCGACGTGCCCGCGGCTGGAATGCGCCGATGCTGCAACGGGGCGGGTCGTCAGGTCGTGTAGGGCGGCTCTACCGGTCGGGGCTTACCGCTTCTTGCGCACCAGCGTCGCCGAGGCCGCCAGCACCGCCCGGGTCAGCAGCGCCATCGTCTGCACATCGCCCTTCCAGTGCTGCCAGTACAGCGGCACGTCTTCCCAGGCGCGCTGTTTCATGTGCACCAGCCGGCCGGCATCGAGATGGCGCTTGACCAGCGGCAGCGGGTTCATGGTCCAGCCCAGCCCGCCGAGGTTGGCCTGCACGAACGCGCGGGTGGAGGGAATCCACCAGGTCGGCGCGGTCAGCGGCAGGTCGTTGCCGGCCAGGCGGCGGGCGAACCGGGCCTGCATGTCGTCCTTGCGGTTGAACACCAGCACCGGCGCCTGGGCCAGCGACTGCGCGTTGACGCCCTTGGCGAAGTGCTGCTCATGGAAGGCCGGGGTGCAGGTGGCGGCGTAGCGGATGCTGCCCAGCGCATGGATCTGGCAACCCTGCACGGGCTCATCCAGCGTGGTCACGGCGCCCAGCACGGCCCCTTGCCGGAGCAGGGCCACGGTGTGGTCCTGGTCTTCCGAGCGCAGGTCCAGCGTGGTGCCGGTCTGCCGTGCGAACTGCAGGGCGGCCTCGGGGAACCAGGTTTCCAGGCTGTCGTGGTTGACCGCCACCGGAATGCTGGCGTGGGGCAGGTCCTCATCGGCGATGCCCATCCGGTGCAGGGCATCGTGCTCCAGCAGGGCGGTCTGCTCGGCCAGCTGCACCAGCACCTGGCCTTCGGTGGTGGCCACCGCCGGCGAAGAGCGTTTGACCAGCAGGCGGCCGACGCGGTCCTCCAGCGCCTTGACCCGCTGGGAGACCGCCGAGGCCGTGACATTGAGCGACTGCGCGGCACGGTCGAAGCTGCCTTCGCGGATCACCGCCGCCAGGGCGCGGAGCTGGGCATGGTCGATGCGCATGATCTTAAGTTCCGCTAAAGATGGTTAAGTAAGTTTAGCTCTACTTTTTAATGTTGCGGCGCGACAATACGCGCCATCCGGTGCTGTACGCCTTGGCGAGGCACCGCCCCCCAGCAAGACACAGGTGGTATCCCATGTTTTCCATCCTTTCCGGCGGCGCCGGGCTGAGCGCGTGGCTCAGTGGTGCCGCAACCGGTATCGGCCTGTTCGCGGTGGTCGGCGCGCAGAGCGCGTTCATCCTGCGCCAGGGCATCCTGCGCAAGCACATCATTCCGGTGGTGGCGACCTGCGCGGCCATCGATGGCATCTTCATCTTCGCCAGCGTGGCGGGCCTGCGCACGCTGACCCAGGCGCTGCCGTGGCTCACCACCGTGGTCCTGTGGGGCGGTGTCGCCTTCCTGGCGTGGTACGCCTGGCAGTCGGCGCGGCGCGCGCTGGCCGGTGGCGGTGGCATGCACGTGGACGACGGCGACAGCACCTCGCGCCGCGCGGTGCTGATCTCGGCGGTCGGGTTCTCGCTGATCAACCCGCATTTCTGGCTGGACATGATGGTCATCGGCGGCATCGCCGAGAACTTCGGCAACGCGCGCATGGCGTTCGCGGCCGGCGTGTTCACCGCCAGCTGCCTGTGGCTGACCGCCCAGGGCCTGGGCGCGCGCCTGCTGGCCCCGCTGTTCACCAAGCCCAAAACCTGGCGCATCCTCGACGGCACCATCGCGGTGATCCTGTCGATCCTGGCGCTCAGCCTCGCGTTCCGCGGCATGCATTGAACTCTCTCCTCGATGCAGGTCCTGGAAATGGCATCGTTCGCGGTGCCATTTTTTTTGCCGCCTGCAGGATTATCCCTATGGTTGACCGGTTGGGCTTCCGCCTAGAACCGCGATCCCGGACATGAGGTCCAATGCAGCAGGGGAAAGGATGAAACACCTTCAAGGGTTGGGGTTGCTGGTGTTGCTGGCCATCACGGGCCAGGCCGGCGCGGTGGATCTGGAGCGCTACCTGCGCCGGGATGCCTTCACCGATATCAAGATTTCACCGAACGGCGACTACTACGCGGCGACCGTGCCGATGGAAGATCGCACCGCCCTGGCGATTCTGCGCAGAAATGGGGGTGAGGTGGTGGGCTCGTTCGTGCCACCCAGGAACAATCACGCCAACCATTTCGACTGGGTCAGTGGAGAGCGCGTGCTGATCGGCCTGGCCGAAAAGCATGGTTCTCTGGACCAGCCGCGGATGACCGGTGAGCTGTATGCCATGAACGCCAACGGCGGGCGCGGCGAACTGCTGGTCGGCTACCGCGTGCAGGGAAACGGCCCGGGTACCCGCATCCAGCAGAAAAAAGTGGAGGCCGTGGCGGCGTTCCTCGCTGATGACCTGCCTGCGGACGACCGCAACGTGCTGGTCACGATCTGGCCGTTCAACGATGACCCGTTCACCCGTGCCGATCGGCTCGATGTCACTACCGGCCGCCGTCAGACCGTGGCGCGCTCGCCCGTGCGTCGCGCCGATTTCGTCACCGACAACCAGGGCCAGGTACGTTTCGCGCACGGCGCGGGAGCCGACAACGTCAACAAGCTGTATTACCGCGAAGGGTCGGGCACGACCTGGAAGCTCGTCAACGATGAAGCACTGAACGGGCGTATCGAAACGGCGATTGGTTTTTCCGAAGATGGTCGGCTGGCGTACTTCAATACCGAGATGCCGCAGGGGCCCGATGCCATCGTGTCCTGGGACCCGGTGACCGACGAGCGCAAGCTCGTGCTCCGCGATCCCGTGGTGGATGTGCACAAGTACATCTACCGGCCGGGCACATCCATCCCGGTGGGGGCGCTGTACCTGGGTGACACGCCGCGCACCCGCTTCTTCGACGAAAAGGGCCCCGATGCCCGTCTGTATCGCAGCCTGGAGGCCGCATTTGGTGGTGATGCGGTGTTCATCACTTCCAGCACCCGTGATGGCAGGCAGCTGATGGTCGAGGCGTGGTCGGGGCGCAACCCGGGCGACTTCTACATCTTCGACAATGAGGCAAAGAAGGCCGACCACGTCATCAGCCGCAGCAGCTGGATCGACCCGGCCGCGACTGCCGTGGTGCGTCCGGTGGCTCTCAAAGCGCGTGATGGGCTTGCCCTGCACGGCTACCTGACGGTGCCGGGTAACGGCAATGCCAACAGGCAGCCGATGGTGGTGATCCCGCACGGGGGGCCTTACGGTCCGTTCGATACCGGCGGCTACGACCCGGTCAGCCAGATGCTCGCTGACGCGGGTTATGCAGTGCTGCAGATCAACTTCCGTGGATCGGGCAATTACGGGCGCGCGCATCGGTCTGCTGGCGCCCGCGAGTGGGGCGGCACCATGCAGGACGATCTCACCGATGCAACCCGCTGGGCCATCAGCGAGGGAATTGCCGATGCCTCGCGGATCTGCATCTATGGCGCCAGTTATGGCGGCTACGCGGCGATGATGGGCGCTGCGAAGGAGCCCGGTCTGTACCGTTGTGCGGCCGGGTATGTCGGTGTCTATGACCTGCCGATCATGTTCACCACCGGCGACATCCAGCGGCGTGGTTCTGGTGAAAACTATCTCAAGGAATGGATCGGTGACCGGCAGCAACTGGCTGCCGTATCGCCGGTGAATCTGGCCAACCGCATCAAGGTGCCGGTATTCCTCGCTGCCGGTGGCGAAGACGAACGCGCCCCGATCCAGCACACCAGGCGGATGGAAGCGGCGTTGAGGAAAGCCGGCGTGCCGGTGGAGGCGCTGTACTACCCTACCGAAGGCCACGGCTTCTACACCGATCCGCATCGCCGTGAGTACTACACCAAGCTGCTGGCGTTCCTGTCGCGCCACATCGGAGGGCAGGCGGCCAACACCGTGCAGCCCTGACCGCATCGTTGGGCTTAAGAAGACAACGGCACCGTGAGGTGCCGTTGTTGTGTGTGGGGAGGGCTGAACGCGGCAGATTGCAAGTTGTTGCATGGTGCCCGGGCGCGACCCTGCGGGATGCTGGGCAGCTCTCCCTTCGGGTCTTTCCAGCATGCGGCGCTACCTCTCCTCAACGTCCCACCTGCGGCCTTTTTCGTGCTGGTCAGCGCGTTTGCTGCTTGTTCTGTTTTGCAATCCCTCCCGTGCGACCGATATCGATGACGGTCTGCAGTTGACGGTGGAGCAGGCGCTCATGATCGCAGTGCTCTCCGGCGAGGTGGACGAGAGGGCGATCCGGTTGCACGGGTTGATGCGGGGCAGCGAGCCCGTGGGGCCATTGAGCGAGCCCGACGCCGCGGTACTTCATCACACCGTCCAGTTACTGACAATGGGCAAGCTGATGACCGAAAATGTTGTCGCATTTGCGTACGGCAACCGGCTTGAGGGCACAGCGGCAGGTCGTCTACTGGCGGCATCGCCAGCATGGGGATTCGCCGGCGATGGCGCTCGTTGCCTGGCACAGGACGTCCGGCGCGAGCCTGTTGATGGCGCACCTGCCGCCGCCGCATCCACCGATAGGGTGGGATATCGCGTCCAGTACGTTTGCATCGCACCACATATGCACAAGAGTCGTGCGCTTGCACAGCTGATGACGGCTGTCGTGCAGGGACAGGCCGTACCATCGGTAGATGCACTGGAGCGGTCGATGTTGGCCGGCGAGCGCCGCGACGCGACCCGGCCTTGGTCTATCAGCGGCAGTCTCTCCTTGTCCAGCGATGCACACGGACGTAACTGGACGAGCAGTGGTGCCGTCGTGGGCGAACAACTGCTGGCGGAAATGGAGGTGCCGCCGACTGTGTGGATGCCGATGCCGGTGTCGCAGGCCGAATCGGTGCGCATGGCGGTGCGGGAACTGATGCAGCGCATGCAGGTTGCCGGAGAAGCGTCGGCAGACCTGCAGGATGCGATCGCCGCGCACCTCCTGCTGAGCTTTCCGGAAGTGTTGTGGGGTGCCGTGCGCGAGGACGTCACCGGATTCGCGCGCGCAGTTGCCCGCCGCGCGGCCACGGCCGAATGTCGGGTGCAGGAGGTGCAGCAGGGGGAGGACCGGTATGAAGCGCACACCGTTCGCCTGGCGCAGGCAGCCTTGACATGCACGTTGCCCGTGCTGGAGTGGACGCTTGCACCTCTCGATGCCCACGGTAGTGATGCGACCGCCTTGGCGACACGCTATCGCCAGTTCCTTCAGCGCGCGGCGGAAACGATTGCCACCTCACCTGCCCATGTGGCCGCAACTGCAGTGGACCTTCAGCAGGTGCCCGGACCGAATGGCGACGCATGGCACGCCGAGCCAGGTGCTTTGCCCAAGCTGCTGCTGGAGGGCATCCTGCCCGCGTCGTTGGTGAAAGAACGCGGCGGCCTGGCCCTGAACGCAGATGCGCTCCATCCGGATATGCGTTTCGAGCATCTTGACGGGCGCAATCTGGACGAGTCTGGACGCGTGCTTGTGCGCCGTTTCCTTTATCAGCTGCGCGCGGCCAATGCGCAGAATGAGGTGACACTGCCGGAGCGCTGATTGCCGCGGTTCGGCTACTTCACCCCGTGCATCATCTTCTTCAGCAGCGGCGAGCAGATCAGCGCCACCGCCGCGCAGCCCAGGCCGATCCACATCAGCAGCCAGAACAGGTGTTCGTAGCTGGCGGCAGCGTTGGCGATATCCATGGTCTGGCCTTCCGGCACCTCGATCGCGGCGAGCTTGCCGAACAGCGCCGCCAGCGTTTCCGAGAACGCAGTGGCCAGGAACCAGGTGCCCATCATCAGGCTGACGACGCGCGGTGCGGCGAGCTGCGTGACCGCCGACAAGCCGACCGGTGACAGGCACATTTCGCCGATCTCCAGGATCAGATACGCCAGCACCAGCCACCACACGCTGGCCATCTGCCCGGTCGCGCCGACGTGCTGGGCGGCCAGGGCCAAGGGCACGAACGAGAGTGCGGCGAAGATCAGCCCGATCGACGATTTGATCGGCTTGGACGGATCCATGCGGCGACGGTCCAGCCACGCCCACAGCATCGCAAACAGCGGCGCGAGTACGACCAGGAACAGGCCGCCGAGGTAGGTCAGCGAGCCGGCGGTCTGCGGGATCACCAGGCAGTCGCGGATCAGCATCACCAGCATCGCCGCCACAATGGCGATGAACAGGTTGCGGGGCGCGGACGAACCCGGGTTTCGCTCCGACAGGCGCGCGGCCACCACGAAGCCCAGCGGCGCCAGCAGCAGCGAGGCGATCGACCAGGGCAGCGGGGTGCCGCCCTGGATCACCAGCGACGGCACCAGATCCTTGGTCAGCAGGCGATCGGTAAAGGTCACCCAGGAGCCGTAGGTCTGCTCGTACAGGGTGAAGAACACCAGAGCCATGAAGATCAGCGCCATCAGCGCGATCATCTGCTGGCGCTGCACCGGCGTGCAGCGGGTACCGGTGAACCAGGCGAACCAGACCAGTACGCCGCCGAGCACGACGATCATCAGCATCAGTGCCAGGCTGATTTCACCGCCGAGCGCGAACGCGCCGTTGGCCGCGGCCCACATCAAGGCAGCGACGGGGATTACGCCGAGCACGGCCACCGCATAGATCAGCCATTCGCGACGGATGCCGAGCACGCGCTGGCGCAGCGCCGGAAGGTCGGACGGTTCGGCGTGGCCCTGCAGATACTTCTGGCCCCACAGGAACATGCCCAGCCCGATCACCATGCCGATACCGGCCGCGCCGAAGCCGTACTTCCAGCCATAGGCTTCGCCGAGGAAACCGCACACCAGCGAGGCGAACAGCGCGCCCAGATTGATGCCGGCGTAGAACAGCGAGAAGCCCGAATCGCGGCGGGGATCGTTCTCCGGGTAGAGCTTGCCGACGATGGTGGAGATGTTCGGCTTGAGGAAGCCCACGCCCATGATGATCAGGGCCAGCGAGAGGTAGGTGATGCCCAGGGCCGCGTCATCGCGTACCACGGCGCCGTCAATGCGGACCGCCGCGTGGCCTTCGAACGCCATGCCCAGATGCCCGAGCACCAGCAGCACGCCACCGAACACCACCGCCTTGCGCATGCCCAGCCAGCGGTCGGCGAGCAGACCGCCGAACACCGGGATGCAGTAGACCAGGCCACCGTAGGCACCGAGCAGGTCCAGCCCGGCCTTGTCGCCGAACAGGTGGTACTTGGTGAGATACAGCAGCAACAGCGCCTTCATGCCGTAGAACGAGAACCGCTCCCACATCTCGGTGAAGAAGCAGATGTAGACGCCCTTGGGATGGCCGAGGAAGTCGTCGGTAGCGGGGGAGGTTGCGGCGGCGGGCAGGGCGGCTGCGGTCATCGAGGGATCAGGCAGGGCGGACAAGGGGGCGAGTATAGGCCCGGGGTGACGGTGTATCCGTGCCGGGTCTGGCCGCTCCGCCGTCGGGGTGCCGGCCGCTCCGCTGTCGTAGTGCCGGCCGTTGGCCGGCAGCCTCAGCAGCCCGGCATCGCTCGCCTACAGATAGCGAAGCCACGCCAGATCCCGCCGCCGCGCCTTGAACCGCGCGAACGCTCTGGTCGGCCAGTACAGCGCCAAGGCCAGCAGCGCGGTGATCACCCACAGGCTCGCCACATGGTCCACGGCGAAATACGCGCCGTGGGTGTGTCCCCAGCGTGCTTCGGCCAGCACGTACAGCAGCTTCAGCACGTACAGGTGCAGCAGGTAAAAGAACATCGGTGCCGCGCCGATGTCGGCCAGCGGCGCCAGCGCCCGGGCCACGCGCGGCGGCTCGTACAGGCGCAGCAACAGCAGGCCGATACCCAGGGTCAGCAGCAGGAACAGCAGCGAGGGCGGGTACTTGGTGATGTTGAAGACGCTCATCAGCGTGCTGCCCAGCGTGGCCGAGGACTGCCACGGGCTGTCGCCGTAGAGGTTCACCGCCCGCAGGATGAGGAACGCCAGCAGCGCACCGGCGCCGGCCCTCCACAGGCGGCGCTGGCGCAGGAGCGCACCGCCACCGCGCGCGAACCACGGGCCGATCACCCAGCCCAGTGCAATGACGCCGATCCACGGCAGCACCGGGTAGGAGGTGCGCAGGCGCAGCCCGTCGGTCACGGTGATCCAGTCGCGCTGGTGCAGCACCTTCCACAGCACGGCCAGCGCCCCGTCGCCCTGCACGCGGATGCCGTCGAGCAGGTTGTGCCCGGCGATCACGGCCAGCGCCAGCACCGCCAGCGCCCCGCGTGGCAGCCACAGCAGCCCGGCCAGCGCGATCATGCTGATGCCGATCGCCCAGATCACCTGCAGGTACATCACGCTGGGCGGGAACTGCAGCGTCCACGCGAAGTTGACCACCAGCAGCTCCAGCACCACCAGGAACAGGCCGCGCTTGAGCAGGAAGGCCGACGCGGCCCGGCGCCCATCCGGCTTGCCACTGGCGTACAACCAGGCCGACAGGCCGGTCAGCAGCACGAACACCGGCGCGCACAGATGCGCCAGCAGCCGGCTGACGAACAGCGCCGGCTCGACCTGGTCGACCGCCATCGGGTCGCCGACCTGCTGGTGCATGTAGAAGGTTTCTCGCACGTGGTCGAGCAGCATCAGCACGATCACGGTGCCGCGCAGCTGGTCGATGGAGGTCAGGCGGGAGGTGGGGGAATGCGTCACAGCAGCGCCGGTTGCTTGGTGCGATAGGATATAACATAACCAAATGGATGGGCCCGGCGCGCGACGTTGCCCAGTCCGGCGGGTCGCGGCGGCGGCGGCACGCGAAGGTCAACAGGGGCCTTGATCGGGTGGTGCAGGGTTGGCGGGCCGCGGCCCGCCCGACGGGGCGTGGCCGGCCCTGCACGCGAGCGGGGGCGGGCGTTTTTGGCAG
>NZ_JASCOO010000107.1:0-14012 GCF_029959485.1 Stenotrophomonas sp. PS02301 | reverse complement strand
GGGGCGGGCGATGGGTATATTGCGAGCAACTCCCATTCCGGGAGCGGGCGGGTCAGCCTGGGCCGCTGAGTGCGGCCACCGCACCGGCCAATGCCGGTGCGGTCGGCAGCAACGTCAGCCGGCTTTCTTCAGCGCCAGGGTATTGCCCAGCACTTCGATCTTGCCGCCACCTTTACGGAAGGCAGCCAGATCCGCAGCGATGCTCTGGCTGCTGACGGCGGAGTTGGACCCTTGCTTGCGGTCGACGCGAACGGTGTTGCTTGCCTTGGGGGAGGTCTTTGGCGTACGAGCCATGGATGCTCCTGCTATGGATGAAGCGTGGAAGAAAACGTCGACAGATCCTGCTGTTGTCGACGGTAGTCCTGCCGCACGAGGCGGCAATCATCGCCGCCCATGTCGAACTGACGGCAGATCGCGGGTCGCTGCGAGTAGATCGTGCAGCGCAGGTGATACGGGTCGATCGCAGCGCACCAGCCTTCTTCGTTGCGTGCCATCACCGTGCCGCCACGCGCATCGGTGTCCAGCAGGTAACCGGGCACGTTGTCGTCAGGCATGACGGTGACGGTGAGCCGACAGCACACCGCGTCGCAACGACGGCAATCGATGGGGTCGGGCTCGGACGATGTAAGAAGTGCAGCCAGGCGTTCGCCCAATCTGAGTGTCTCTTGGCGGCTCGGGGTGCAGCAGGCTGTGAACGAGCCGGATCACAGCGATGAGCGATCCCGGCACCGCGGACAGGTCCGGACGGTGGCAGCATCGAAGAGGACGGTGGCCTGGGAGGCCCGGAAGATGTTGCTTGTTGCGTCAAGCGCATTGCGCTTTGAAGCCGAAAGATGATAGCGCTTTCGGCGTAACGTTTTGTTAATAAGGCCGTTCACGCCTCTTCAGGCCTTGCGGGGCAAGGCCTGGCGCTGCCGGTGGATCAGTTGGCGGCGGCCAATGCCAGCCCGTGCACCACACCGAAGGACGGATTCCCGCGGACCAGGGTCGAGCCCGGGAAGGCGTTGGCCACGGCCTGCTGCAGGTAGCCGGCGCGCGACATGCCGCCGGTCAGGAACACCGCCGCCGGGTCGTGGCCGATGTCGCTGCGCACCTGCTCCAGCAGGGCGGTCAGCTCGCCCAGATACCCGCCGGCGGCGGTCTCCAGCCGCGAGGCATCGATCTGCATCTGCAGGCCGCGCTCGATGAAGTCCAGCGCGCTGTCGTGGCTGGCCACGCTGCTGAGGGCGATCTTGCAGCGCTCGACTTCACGATACAGGCGCGCGGTATTGCCGGTGTCCTGCAGGGCGGTCAGGCGCGGGCCGAACGGCGCGTCCACATCACGGTAGGTGTGCTGGCGGAAATCACGCTGGCGGGTCATGTCCTGCACCATCGCCGCTTCCACATAGTGGTGCGCCGGCACGCGGGTGATGCCGCGGCCGAACAACGGCATGTAGCCGCCCAGACTCAGCGCCAGATCGATATCGGTACCGCCACGGGCGATACCCCAGGCGCGGTGGATGGTCGGGGCCTGGCCGCCGCCCACGCGCGCATGGGCGACATCGGTGGTACCACCGCCGATATCCACCACCACCGCGTCATGCTCCTGCGGGCTCTCGGCGTGGTAATGCATCGCGGCGGCCGCCGGCTCTTCGAGGAAATCGATGCTGTCGAAGCCGGCTGCGATCGCCGCACCGTGCAGGATCTCCAGCGCCTGCGCGTTGCCGGCCTCGCCGATCGAGCTGCGGAACTGGACCGGGCGGCCCAGCGTGGCGGTGCGGATCGGCGTGTCCAGCTGGCGCGAGGCGGTCAGGCGGATGTGCTCGAGGATGTGCGTGGCGATGCCGGCGATGGTCTGGCGCGCACGCGGGTGCAGGTTGTAGCCGAGCATCGACTTGGGGCTCTGCACCAGGTTGCCTTCGTTCTCTTCGAAGTAGGCCTCCAGCGCGTCATCGCCGTAGACCGCGTTCTGCAGCAGGGTGGTGGAGCTGAGCGGGGCGCGCATCTGCTCTTCCATCCACTGCCGGCGCACCACGCGCAGGGCCTCGCGGCGCAGTGCATCGGGGGTACGCTCCTGGCCGGCGGCGCGGGCATCGCGCGCGGCCGCGTCGACCAGCCGGGCCAGATCGTGTTCCAGCGCCGGGGTCAGTTCGAAGTCGTTCGGGTCGCGCATCACCTCGGGGAAATACACCGTGGTGCGGAACTGTTCGGCCTGGCCGAACTGGATCGGCACGACCTTGCCGTCGATCACCACGGCGGCGGCGGAGTTGCTGGTGCCAAAGTCGATGCCGAGTTTCATGCGGGGGCCGGGCCGGTGGTCAGGGGGCGCGCACTTTGCGGCAACGGGACCGCCGACGCAAGGGCAGCCGGTAACGGGCGGTTACACTAACGGCCGTTTCGTAACCGAAGAGCTGTCGATGTCCGCCATTCCCGCCTGCCCGCAGTGCACCCTGGAAAACACCTATGCCGATGGCGCGCTGTTCATCTGCGCGGATTGCGGCCACGAGTGGGCGGCCGGTGACGGTGGCGGCGAGGCCCTGGTGGTACGCGACAGCAACGGCAACGTGCTGGCCGCCGGCGACACCGTGACCGTGATCAAGGACCTGAAGGTGAAGGGCTCCTCGATCCCGCTCAAGCAGGGCACCGTGATCCGCAATATCCGCCTGGTCGAGGACGATGCCGAGCACATCGAAGGCAACTCGGAAAAGATCAAGGGCCTGGTCCTGAAGACCTGCTTCCTCAAGAAGGCCTGAGCCGGCTCAGTTGGCGTTGGTGCCGCGCTGGCGCCAGCGCTGCAGGCTGTCCAGCTTGGCCTGGTAGCGGGATCTGAGGGCGTCGCCGTTTTCGCCGGCCAGATCCCTTGCGCGCTGCATTTCGATCGAGGCCCGGCGCGCATCGCCGGCCAGGAAGTAACTCCGGGCCAGCGCGAAGTGGAAGGGATGGGCGGTCTCGTAGAGGCGGACGGCCCGGCGGTAGAAACGCACCGCCGCGGCGTAGTCCCGGCGCTGCTCGGCCTGGGCGCCGAACATGTACTGGGCGAAGGGATCGTCGCGCTGTACGCGCGCCAGCCGGCTGGCCAGCAGGCCGGCCTGCCGGGTGTCGCCCGTGCGCCGGTACAGCGTGCTGGCATTGCTAAGGCTGGCGCCATGCCGCGGTTGCAGGCGCAGGGCGGTTCCATAGTCCCTGCGGGCCTGGTCCAGCTTGCCCATGCGCGCATCCAGAACGCCCAGGTTGTTCCAGGCGGCCACGAAGTCCGGCGCCATGCCCAGCGCGGCGCGGAAGTAGGCGCGCGCGCCCCCGGTATCGCCGGCGGCCATGCGGTCGGCCCCGCGGTTGTTGTAGAAATGCGCCAGCGTGCGTTGCCGGTTGATGCGCTGCGGGCCGAGGCGGTCATACAGCACGCTGTGGTCCAGATCGACCGTGCCGCTGCGCCCGTCCAGCACGATGCCCGCGTTGACGTGGCCCACGCTGTAGATCACCCCGGAGGCCTGGTACCAGCTCACCACCTGCGCCACTTCCTGGACATGCGCATCGATGCCGGCGAGGTTGGCCAGGGTGACGAACAGCAGGGTGAACGAGAGGCAGTTGGCGCGCCGCGTCTGCCACGTTTCACCGATCGTATGGGTCGCGTCGGGGTCGTAGGCCAGGTGCAGCCCGTGTTCGTCGAAGATCATCTCGACCAGCCGCTGCAGGCGGCGCTCGCGCGCGTAGCCCGGATCGATGACCCGTTCGTGCAGCAGGGCGAGCAGCGGGGCGGGCACCTCAAGGATCTGCGCCGGCGTGGGCAGTGCGGTGGCGCTTGGCTCAGCTGCGGCCGGCGGCGCCGTGTCGGCCGCCCAGACCGGCGTGGCGGCCACGGCCATCCACGCGATCAGGAAGAGTCTGCATGCGGTCATCGCCGTCACCTCGCGAGGCGTTGGGGTCCGTCCACGCCAGTCTAGGCGGGTCGTCGGGCGCCGGCATGCCGTTCATCGGCCGATCGCGCCATCCACAGGGGATGTGGATCAGCGGTCGACAAACATGTGGATAACCGGACGCACCCACTGCGCGGCAACGGTTCTGTGAAGGTGGTCAAAAAAGCACCGCCCGGCTTGCCAGCGTCGCTGCGACGGCCAATCATGCGTGCATGCACGTCGAACCGATTCCGCTGCCCGCCGGGCAGCTTGCCGCGCTGGAAACCGCCTACGCCCTGCCGCCGCGGGCGTATCACAACTGGTCGCACGTCCAGGCCGTCCTGCAGCACTGCCGCACGGTTGCCGAGGCCGGTCCGGGCTGGGTCCGGCCGCGTGAGGTGCACCTGGCCGCGCTCTATCACGACGCCATCTACGACGCGGGCCGGGGCGACAACGAAGCGCGCTCGGCCGACATGGCACGCCAGGCCATCGCACGGTGGCTGCCGGAGGCCGGGATCGATGCGACGCGGGTGGTCGAGCTGATCGAACTGACCGCCCGCCACAGCAAGCTCGCGCCTGGCGACGTCGACCCGGAGGCGGCGCTGTTCCTGGATTGCGACATGGCCATTCTGGGGGCGCCGGCGGCGGTGTTCGATGCGTACGACCGCGGCATCGCCGAGGAGTACGCCGGGCACGTGCCGGGCTTCCTGTTCCGGCTCAACCGCCGGCGCTTTCTCAAGCAGGTACTGGCGCAACCGCGGATCTTCCTGAGCGACTTCTTCCACCAGCGGCTGGATGCGGCCGCGCGCGACAATCTGCGCCGGCGGGTTGAGCGCTGAACCACGCCCGCTACACTGTGCGCGCTGTTTTCCCTACGTGTGTGGCCATGTCCGTGTCCGTTCCAGATCCCGATCCGCGTCCGCAGCCGCCGGAAGAGCCCGGCCCCAACGAGTGCTGCGGCAGCGGCTGCCCGCTGTGCGTGCTGGATCTGTACAGCGATGAGCTGCAGCGCTACCGCGCCGCGCTGGCCGCCTGGAAGGAGCGTCACCCCGAGTCCACCGACTGACCCCAGGAGCTGGAGATGTCGCGTCCCCTGCCATGCCCTTCCCGCTGGCCCGCGCAGCATCACGGACGTGCCGCCCTGACCACGCTGATGGCGCTGGGGCTGTTCATCGCTACCGCGCTGTGGACGCAATGGGCACGCGATGACCTGGACTGGGTGCAGGCCACCCTGAGCCTGTACCTGCATGGCCCGTGGGGGCTGGCATTGCGCACCGCTTACTGCCTGCTGGCGCTGGCGATCATGCTGCTGGCCGTCTCCCTGCATGCCAACAGTCGCTCGCCGCGACGCAGTGCAGCGGCCCCCCTGCTGTTCTGGGTAGCCGCGCTGGGCCTGATGGGCGTGGCGATCGGCGACAGCTGGCTGCCCGAGCGCGCGCCGCTGCTGGCACCGCTGGTGCACGGGCTGTCGGCCAATACCGCGTTCCTGTGCGTGAGTGTGGCGATGCTGCTGCAGAGCTGGTATCTACGTGCCGATCCGCGCTGGCGCGGCTGGGCCGGGCCGGCCTGGTGGTGGGCCTGGCTGTGCTTCGTGCTGCTGTGGCTGCACGTGCTGTGGCGCGGCCCGCCGCGCGGCGCCGGGCAGAAGCTGGTGATCGCCGTGGTGCTGGTGTGGCTGGTCTCGGTAGCCTGGCAGCTGTGGCGGCAGGCGCGCCGCGACGCGCGCTGAGCGTCCGGCCACGGTCTGTACATGCCCTTGGCGGAGCAGGGGCGTATCGTTGGCACACTATTCATGGGATGCGCGACGATGCGGCGAGCCGGTTGGGGGATGATGCTGGGTGTGGTGCTGGCGGGGATGTCCGGACAGGCGCTGGCCGCGCCGCCGCCGCTCAGTCACGGTCGTTTCGAGAACGTGCCGGTGTACCTCCCGGACGGTCACCCGCAGCGGGTGGTGGTGTGGTTCGACGGCACTGCCGGCCACCCCGACAGCCAGCAGCGTATCGATGCGCTGCGTGCCGAAGGCGCGCTGGTTGCCCAGGTCGATGTCGCGCATCTGCGCCAGGTGCTGGCCCGCGAGAAGAGCGGTGATTGCGCGTTCGGTGCCGGCGATGTGGAGAATTTCTCGCGCTGGTTCCAGGCCTATCTGCACGTGCCGGGCTACCACCTGCCGCTGATCGGCGGCGATGGCGAGGGCGCGGCGCTGGCGTACGCGGTGGCCGCCGAGGCCGATACCCAGGTATTCGCTGGACTGCTTACCACCGGCTTCTGCCCGTCGGGCGTGCGCGAGCGCAAGGTCTGCGGCGCCGGCAGCAGCCACGGCCGCCTGCAGCCGGCGGAACTGAATTTTCCGTGGTTGAACGCTGCCGGCGATGTGCATTGCCCGGCCGGCGAGTCGGCCGCATTCGTGCGCAAGGTCGGCATGGGGCGCCAGTTCGAGCGCACCGCGCGGGGCGACGCGTTGCCCGGCCTGCTGGCCGCGGCCAAGGTGATCGGCGCGCAGAAGGGCGTCAGCCTGGCGCCGCCGCCGGATGACCTCAAGGGCCTGCCGGTGGTGGACGTTCCATCGAGCAAGCCGGGCGACACCTTCGCCATCTTCGTCTCCGGCGATGGCGGCTGGGCCGGGCTGGACAAGGAGGTGGCCGCGTCGCTGAGCGAGGCCGGGGTGCCGGTGGTCGGGGTGGATTCGCTGCGCTACTTCTGGACCGCACGCACGCCTGAGGGCTTCGCCCGCGATCTGGAGCGCATCGCCACGCACTACAGCCGCCAGTGGCAGCGCCGCAACGTGGTGCTGGTGGGTTTCTCGCAGGGCGCCGATGTGCTGCCGGCGGCAATCAATCAGCTGTCACCGGCTACCCGGGAATCGGTCTCGATGATCGCGCTGCTCTCGGTGGGCAAGACTGCCGACTATGAGTTCCATGTCAGCAACTGGCTCGGCGGCGGTGGCGATGGCCTGCCGATCGCGCCGGAGGTGGCCAAGCTGCCTGCCGGAAAAACGTTGTGCGTCTTCGGCGAAGACGACGGCGACGCGCTGTGCCCGTCGCTTCCGGCCGGTGGCAATGCGCAGGTCATCAAGCTCCCCGGCGACCATCACTTCAAGGGTGATTACGACCGCCTCGCCGATACCATCGTCCAGCATCTGCCGGCGCGCTGAGCGCCGGCGGTCTCTGCCGGCACAGACTCAATCGTGCCGGCGCGGGTCCAGTGAGATCAGCCGTGTCGCATCAAGCAGGGCGGCGGGCAGGTGCACACCGCCCGGCGCGGCCAGATAACGTGCGCGCCAGACCGGGGCGAACTTCGACTTGAAACGGCGCAGGCCGCTGAAGCCGTAGAAGCGTTCGCCATGCCGCGCGACTACGTTGGCGAAGCGGTTCCAGCGCCCGGCCAGGCGATGCTGGGCCAGCCCGGACAGCGGTGCCATGCCCAGCGAGAACCGATGGAAACCCTGCTCGCGGCCCCATAGGAACAGCTCGATGAACAGGAAATCCATGGTGCCCTTGGGCGCATCATCGACATGCCGCATCAGGTCGACCGACAGCTCATTGCCGGCCGGTGCCTGCCACAGATTGGCGAAGGCCACGATGCGGCCTTCGGCTTCGACCAGCGCGACCGGAAAGCGTGACAGGTAGGCCGGATCGAAACTGCCCAGCGAAAAGCCCTTCTCATCGCCGGCCTTGTCATCCAGCCACTGCTGGGAGACCACCGACAATGCCGGCAGCAATCCCGGTACTTCCTCGGGCGGCGCCACCCGGAAGCTCAAGCCACCGCGCTTGCCGCGGTTCCAGGCCTGGCGCAGATCCGCGCGATCGCGGCCTTCCAACGTGAACGCCTGCAGCGGCACCATCGCCTCTTCGCCAAGCTTGACCAGGGTCAGGCCGAGGTCGAGATACGTCTGCCAGTGCGCCTCACCGACCTGGTAGAACACCGGGCGCAGGCCGAGCCGATCAGCTTCCTCACGGAAGCGCCAGATCAGCGCACGCACCACGTCGGGCGGGCCGACCGGATCGCCCATCGCGATCAACGAGCCGCCGTAGCGCTGCATCATCACGAAGCCCCGCTGCGCCTCATCACGCAGCACCGCCTTGTCCGCGGTGAGCACCAGGCACGCCTGGGTGTCTTCGGCTGCTGCCAGGATCGGGGCGAGCGCGTCCAGCGTGGAGGCATCGGCCGCCGGCAACGGACTGCGCGTGCTGTGCAGCAACCGTGCCAGGCCGAAGATGGTGAGCGCGATCGCTACCAGCAACAAGGCACGCAGCGCGCGTGGCGCGTTGCCCTGCAGCGCGAACTGCCACCACAGCTCGTTCTGGTATTCCACGTGGCTGTAGACGAAGAACAGCAGCCAGATCACCGCGACCAGCACCAGCCCGAGGTTGCGGATCCACGGCCATGACCAGGCCTCGTCCAGCAATGCGCCCTGGCGATAGAACTCGCGGCGCGAGGCCCACAGCGCGGCAGCCACCAGCAGCGCCGACAGCGCGATCAGCACCTGCCCACCGCGCAGCCAGATCGGCAAGGGCGAGAGCACACAGATGCCGAGCGCGAGCATCCACGCGGCGTGGCTGCGCCGCTGCAGGCCCTGGCCGATCAGCAGCAGCGCGACACCGGCCAGACTGCCCAGCAGGTGCGAGGTTTCCAGGATCGGCAGCGAGGCGGAGATCAGGTGCCGGCGCGGCGTCGGCAGGGTGCCGTCGATCACCAGTGCTGCGCCGACGCTGAACACCGCCAGCGCGATGATCTGCGGCAGCCACGGGCGCAGCGCGGTCCAGCCGACCCGGGTCGCACCAGCACCGGCACGCAGCGGGCGGCGCAGCGCCGGCGCAACCGCCAGCACCGTAGCCAGCAGCAGCGGCAGCACGTAATAGGTCACGCGGTAGATCAGCGCCGCCGCCAGCACCGCAGCGGGCGCCACCTGCGGCAACAGCTTGAGCAGGCTCCACTCGAACACGCCCAGGCCGGCTGGCACGCTGGAGATCAGGCCCGCCAGCACCGCGACCAGATACAGCCCGACGAAACCGGGCAGGCCGGTTGGCGTATCCATCGGCAGCAGCACATAGAACGCCGCACTGGCCAGCACCAGTTCGACCACGCTCAGCGCAGTGACACCGAGCATCGTGCGGCGGTCGGGCAGCCACAAGGCATGCCCGCGGATCTGGAAACTGCGGCCTTCACGCCCGACCAGCAGCACCGTGCCGGCATAGGCCAGCAGGCCGAGAACGCCAATGACCCGCACCGCCTGCACCGGGATCGGCAGCGCCAGCGCCGCCGCGCCGGGTTCAAGCAGGAAGGCCAACGCCAGCAGCAGCCACGCACCGAATACGAAGCCCAGTGTGCTCATCAACACCACCTGGCCGATCTCGCCCAGGCTCAGCCCGGCACGGCCATAGCCACGCAGGCGCACGGCACCGCCGGTGAGGGCCGCAAAGCCCAGGGTCTGCCCCAGCGTATGCGCCAGGAACGCGGTGATGCCGACCCGCGCCGGATGCAGGCGCTTGCCGCTGCGGCGCAGACCGATCGCATCGAAACCGATCAGGCAGGCATAGCTGGCCAGGCCAAGCAGCACGGTCAGCGCGATCTGGCCGGCGCCCAGATGCCGGAACGCCTCGCGGATCGCGCGGTAGCCATGCTCATCGAATTCGTTGGCCAGCCCACGCAGGGCCAAGGCCAGGATCACCAGCGGGATGACGACGGTCGCGGCGCGGCGCCAGGGGGCGCGGGCCGGGGTGGGAGCAGGGGCGGTGTCGGTCATCGGTACAGCGTGCTCCGGGGTGGGCGATGAAAGAGTCAACACAGGCGTGGCCGCCTGACCGGCAAATCGTGCGCCTGATGCCGACGCTTGCCAAGCGGGCGCGGTGTGCGGGCTGTGGCTGCTTTGCGCACCGGGCCCGGCAGGCGCGCGCCGCATCGGTGACAATGCGGTTCCATCCAGAGGAGTAATCGCCATGTTGGAACGTTTCGACGTTGGTCCGCGCATGTCCGAAATGACCGTGCACAACAAGGTCGCCTATCTGTCCGGGCAGATCCCCGAAGACACCAGCCAGGACATCACCGGCCAGACCCGCCAGGTGCTGGAAGAGATCGACAAGCTGCTGGCGCTGGTGGCCAGTGACAAGCAGCACATCCTGCGCGCGGAAATCTTCCTGGCCGATATCAATGATTTCGCCGGCATGAATGCCGCGTGGGATGAGTGGGTGGTGGCCGGCATGACCCCGGCCCGCGCGACGGTGGAAGCCAAGCTGGCGGATGCGAGCTGGAAAGTGGAGATCGTGGTGACGGCGGCATTGCCGTAAGCGCACCGCGCACCCGCTGGGCGCCATGGTGATCGACGCATCGCCGTGCGCCCAGACCCTGCCGCCGCCCCAAGGCGCATAGCGGCCGACGCAAGGATCAGGGCGCGCTGACCAGGTCGATGCAGTCCACTGGGCACGGCGGGATGCACAACTCGCAGCCCGTGCACAGATCGGCGATGACGGTGTGCATGTACTTGGCGCCGCCGACGATGGCATCCACCGGGCAGGCCTGGATGCACTTGGTGCAGCCGATGCAGTCGGCTTCGATCACCACCGCGACCTGCGGTGCCTTGTGTGCACCGCGCGTGCGGTCGAACGGCACCGCCGCCACGCCCAGGACATTCGCCAAGGCACGCGCACCGGCATCACCGCCCGGCGGGCAGTGATCGGTGCCCGCCTCGCCGCGTGCCATCGCCTCGGCATACGGACGGCAGCCGTCATAACCGCATTGCCCGCATTGGGTCTGCGGCAACAGCCGGTCGAGGCGTTCGGTGAGGGTGTCGATGGGGAGGCTCATGGCGTGGCGGTGGCTGCGCGGTGGGGCATCAGGCCCGGCTGTCCCGGGCAGTTGGTGTGCCCGCCGGTGGATCCCGACGCGGCTTCATGGGCTTGCCGCGATACCAGCGCTCGTGGGCGAGTGCCAGCATCGGACGGTCTTCGCGGCTGTCGCCGTACGCGTGGATACGCAGGTAGCGCGCGAGGTCGTAACGCCGGCGGATGTGCTCCACCTTGTGCGGCGCGCAGTCGCCCTCGGCGTAGCGCCCGGTGAGGCGTCCGTCGTGGCTGTCCAGCCGGTTGCAGATCAGTTGCAACCCCATCGCCTCGCACCACGGGCGCAGGTAGAGGTCCAGCGAGCCGGACACGATCACCACGGTGTGGTGTTGCTTGAGGTGCCAGTGGATCTGCTCGAGCATCTCCGGCCGCATCACGCCGGGCAGTACATCGCGCGCGTAGCCGGCGGCCTGTGCGGTGATGTCCTCCAGATGGCGGTCGGTAAAGGTCAGGCGGGTGACACGGGCGCGCAGGCGTTGCGCCGAGATCAGCTTCAGTCGATAGGCCAGCAACCACGGGCCGACGTTCCACCAGGCCTGTGCCAGCTGCTCGGGCGTGGCCACGCGGCGCAGGAACCGCCCGTAGGTATCGCAGGTGGTGACCGTGTGGTCGAAATCGAACAGCGCCAGTTCCAACCCACACCTCCAGGCAGAAGAGCGTGGCAGGGCGACCCGGTGGCCGCCCTGCCGCAGCGATCAGCGGACCGGCATGCCCGGCAACGCGGCGCTGTCGGCGTCCAGCAGGGCCAGCGCGCCGCCGTCGAAACCGGCCGACAGGATCATGCCTTCGCTCAGGCCGAAGCGCATCTTGCGCGGGGCCAGGTTGGCGATGAAGACCACGCTGCGGCCGACCAGCTGCTCCGGCTCGCCGTAGCTGGCGCGGATGCCGGAGAAGATCTGGCGCTTGCCCAGCTCACCGGCGTCGAGTTCGAAGCGCAGCAGCTTGTCCGACCCTTCCACGAACTCGCAGACCAGCACCTTGCCGATGCGCAGATCCAGCTTGGCGAAGTCGTCGATGCCGATGTAGGCCGGTGCGGCCTCGCCATCGGCCGCAGCAACCGGTGCCGGTGCGGCAGCGGGCTTGGCCGGTTTGGCCGGGGCGGCGGGGGCCGGGGTGGCGGCCTGCAGGGTGTCCTTGGAAGCGTCGGTCATGGCGTCGATTTTTTTCGGGTCGATACGGGTGAACAGGGGCGCGTATACCGCGATGGTATGCGCGGTCAGCGGGGTGGCGATGTCGGTCCAGGCCTGCACGGGCGCGGCCAGGAAGGCCTCGGCCTGCGCGGCGGTGGCCGGCAGCACCGGTTTGAGCGCGGTGACCAGCACGCGGAACAGGTTCAGGCCCTGGGTGCAGACCGATTGCAGCTGCGCGTCGGCGCCGTCCTGCTTGGCGATCACCCACGGCTTTTCATCGTCGATATAGCGGTTGGCTTCGTCGGCCAGCGCCATGGTCTGGCGCAGTGCGCTGGCCGGATCGTTGCGCTCGTACGCCTCGCGGATCGGCGCCAGCGCGGCGACGAAACGGTCGTACTGGGCGGCATCGGGCAGCGCGGCGGCCAGGCGGCCCTCGAAGCGCTTGCTGATGAAGCCGGCGCAGCGGCTGGCCAGGTTGACGAACTTGCCGACCAGATCCGCGTTGACGCGCGCGATGAAGTCACCCAGGTTCAGGTCGAGATCGTCCACGCCGCCGGAGGACTTGGCCGCGAAGTAATAGCGCAGCGCTTCCGGTTCCAGCCCGGCATCCAGGAAGGTGCGGGCCATCACGAAGGTGCCGCGCGACTTGGACATCTTGGCGCCATCCACGGTCAGGTAGCCGTTGACGTGCAGGCGGGTCGGCGCGCGGTGGCCGGTGCCGTGCAGCACCGCCGGCCAGAACAGGCCGTGGAAGTTCACGATGTCCTTGCCGATGAAGTGGTGCAGCTCGGTGCTGGTGCCCGCGCGCAGGTGGGCGTCGAAATCTTCGCCGGTCTTCGCGCACAGCGCCTGGAAGCTGGAGAGATAGCCGATCGGCGCATCCAGCCACACGTAGAAGTACTTGCCCGGGTGGCCGGGAATCTGGAAGCCGAAGTACGGCGCATCGCGCGAGATGTCCCACGCGCGCAGGCCACCTTCGGCATTGAGCCACTCACCCAGCTTGGCCTTCACGCCCGGCAGGGCGACGTCGCCGGCCAGCCACTCGCGCAGGAAACCTTCGAAGCGGCCGACCTCGAAGAAGAAATGCTCCGAATCGCGGATTTCCGGCGTGGCGCCGGAGATCACCGATTTGGGGTCCTTCAGGTCGGTCGGGCTGTAGGTGGCGCCGCAGACCTCGCAGTTGTCACCGTACTGATCCGGCGTGCCACAGTTCGGGCAGATGCCCTTGATGTAGCGGTCGGGCAGGAACATGCCCTTGGCCGGGTCGTAGAACTGGGCCACGGAGCGGCGCGCGATGTGGCCTTCGGCCTCGAGCTTGAGGTAGAAGGCTTCGGTCAGTGCCTTGTTGGCCGCCGAGTTGGTCGAGTCGTAATGATCGAACGCCACGCCGAACGCGGCGAAATCGCGCTCATGGCTGGCCTGGATGTTGGCGATGAAGGCCTCCGGGGTCACGCCGGCCTTTTCGGCCGCGAGCATGATCGGGGTGCCGTGGGTGTCATCGGCGCAGACGAACCAGGTCTTGCCGCCGCTCATTCGACGCGCGCGCACCCAGATGTCAGCCTGGATGTAGCCGACCAGGTGGCCCAGGTGCAGCGGGCCGTTGGCGTAGGGCAGGGCGGTGGTGACGAGAGCGGTGCGGGTCATGATGAGCGCTGTTGCCAGGGGAACCGGGGATTATCGCACGCCAAAACGCAGTAACCCGGCCGAAGCCGGGTTACGGGGGCTCAACAGCAGCGCCGGGCTTACTCGCGCACCCAGGTCTGGGCGCGGCAGATGAAGGCCACGCAGCCGGACACGTCCAGCTTGGCGCCGCCGGTCTGCAGCTTCATCTTGGACTTGTAGGTCTTGCCGTTGCCCGGATCCAGGATGGTGCCGCCGGACCAGGCGTTGGTGCCGTCGGTCTTGAGGTTCCACAGGATGGTCATGCCCTTGACCGGCTTGTTCTTGTTGGCGCCTTCGCAGCCGTCGCAGACCGGATTCGGGCCCTTGTCCGAGTGCAGGATGTCCACGACCTTGCCGGTCAGGGTGCCGTTGGTGGCCTGGGTGATCTCCACGATCGACTTCACCTTGCCGGTCTTGTCGTCGATGGTCTTCCAGCGGCCGCCCGCGCCCGCGGCGGCGCGGGGCGCGCCCCCGGCCCCGCGCAACCCCCGCGCCCCCCACCCCCGGGTGAT
>NZ_JASCOO010000106.1:0-14091 GCF_029959485.1 Stenotrophomonas sp. PS02301 | reverse complement strand
GCGCACGGCAACGCTGCCGTGCGCGGCCATCTCCATAGAAAGGAAACGTCATGAACTTCTTCAACAGGACCGCGCTGCCGGCCCTCGCGCTGTTCAGCACCACCCTGCTGGTCAGCGCCTGCCAGGCAGCGCCCGGTACCACCACCGCAGGCACAGCGTCGGTGTCGCCGCCCTCCGTCGCGGCGGCAACGCAGGACCTGCCCCTGATCACCGTGCACAAGAGTCCGGACTGTGGCTGCTGCGGCGTATGGGTCGAGCACGTCCGCGCCGCCGGCTTCCCGGTGCGGGTCAACGACACCGAGGACATGCTCGCCATCAAGCAGCGCCTGGGCATTCCCGACGAGATGCTCTCCTGCCACACCGCCGAAGTGGAGGGTTACGTGGTGGAAGGCCATGTTCCGGTCGCCGATATCCAGCGCCTGCTGAGCGAACGCCCCACGGCGCGCGGCCTGGTGCTGCCTGGCATGCCGATCGGCTCGCCTGGCATGGAATCGCCGGATGGCTACCGGCAGTCGTTCACGGTCGGATTGCTGGAACAGGACGGCAAGGTCAGCGGGTTCTCGCAGCACCCCTGATCCGCATCGCCCTGCCGGCACACGGCCGGCAGGGCCTGACCGATCAGATCTTGAAGTCGTCGTAGGCGATCCGCGCCTCGTCGACGCCCAGCCGCTGCAGCAGTTGGCGCGTGGCCGCCAGCATCGCCGGCGGTCCGCACAGGTAGAACTCGCAGGCGGACAGCTCCGGATGCGCCTGCAGCAGATGCGCATGCATCACCTCGTGCACATGAGCCGCCGCGCCATCCCTGCCTGCCCACGCACCGCCGGCCTGCTCCGACCACACAGGGTGCCAGCTGAAGTTGGCATGCCGCTGGGCCAGCGCCTGCATCTGCAGGTCATACGGGCAATCGCGTGCGTTCCGGGCGCCGTACCAATAGTGGATACGCTCCTGCCCTCCTTCGCCGAGCCGCTGGTGAATCATCGCCCGCAGCGGTGCCATGCCGGCCCCGGCACCGATGAACACCTTCTCGCGCGCGGCCCCACTCAAGGCGAAATCACCGAAGGGGCCGCTGTAGCGCACACGGTCACCCTCGCGCAGCGTGTACAGATACGTGGAGCCCTTGCCCGGCGGATGCCGCTTGTTGTCCTGCCAGCCGGGACTGAACCGTGCAAGCAGCAGCAGCCGCCCCTGCACATCGCCCACGGGCGAGGACAGCGAGTACGACCGGCGCACCTCGCTGCGGTTGTGCAGCGTCGGCGGCAGCGACAGCCTGTCCCAGTCCTGCCGGTGTTCGGCGGGATGCCACAGCCCGCTGCGCGCCACCGTGTACTCGGGGACATGCAGCTGCAGATAGCAGCCCGGCTGGAACTGCGCATCGGCCGGATGGTCGGGGCGCAGATGGATCTCGCGCAGGAACGGCGTCACCGCCTCCACCTTTTCAACGGTTGCCCAGTGCTCGGTCCAGAGGCTGGCACCACCGGCGACTTCGATCTCCAGATCCTCATCCACCGCCAGGTTGCAGGCCAGTCGGCTGCCCACCTTGAGCTTGGCCGCCGGCAGGTGCGCACGATCGGCCGCGGTGGCCCGCGACGCCGCCCCACGCACGCGGACCTCGCACAACCCACAGCTCTGCCCACCGCCGCAGTTGGAGGGGAGGTGGACACCTTCGCGGGCCAGCGCCACGTACACACTGTCGCCGCTGGCCGCGGTGACCGTGCGCAGATGCGTGCCACCGGGCGCGAACACCGCCAGCTGGCGTCGGCGCCGCCAGCGCCGCGGGATGAACTCGCGCAGGTGAACGCTGGCCACCAGCAGCCACAGACCGGTCAACGACAGCCACAGCCCCCCGATGCCCATGCCGACCACAAGGGGATTGTTGAAGTTGGCGCGCTCGGTGTAATCCATGATGTGCAACATCCAGAAGATGTCGAACAGGCGCCAGGTATCGTTGCGGTGCTCCAGCACCTGGCCGCTCTGGGCCGAGACGTACACCGAGGTACCGGCCTCATCCCCGAAATCCACGCGCCAGACCGGATCGGGATGGGCGCGTGTTTCCAGCGTTTTCTCGAGATGGACCGGATCGGCCGGCACGCCACTGCCGCGATACGAGGCCTGTGCCAGCCGCAGGGCCCAGCGCGGGTCGATCTCGATGCGCTTGCCGCTGTGCGCATCGATCAGCTCGGTGCCCTGGGGTGACAGCAACCGGTACACCGGCTGGTCCAGCAGCCAGCCGGTATCCAGTGTGGCCGCCTCGTTGCGTGCGGCCCGCAGCGCCTCGGCCGGCGCCAGCGTCGTGGCCGGCCAGGCCGGCAGCGCGGGCTCGGCCGCGCGGTGCGCGGTGCCGTTGATCTTCTGCGGGTCCAGCAGGCTCATCATCAGGCCGCTGCCGAGCCAGAGCAGGAACTGCAGGCCGACGATCAACCCGAGCCATCTGTGCAGCGTGCGCATCCACGGTGTCATGCCGACCTCCGCGAACCGAAGCTGTAGAACAGCAGCCACACGCCACTGAGCGCGAAGCCAAGCCCGGCGATGGCAGCGATGCGCAGCAGCAGGTTGTTGACGTCCGTGCGGTTTTCGTAATCCATGATGTGGAACATCCACAGGAAGTCGAACCAGCGCCACAGGCTGTGCCGGCGCGCCAGCAGATCACCGCTGGCCGGCGACAGGTAGAGCGTGGTGTCGCCGCGGTCGGCAAAATGCACCGCCCACATCGGCACCGGCCGGGTCTTCGCTTCGGCGGGGGCCCGGGTGATCCATTCCACGCGGCTGACCTGCCCGTCTCCCTGATACAGCGATTGCGCCAGTGCGATCGCCTGGTCCCGGTCCAACGGCGGCAGCCGCTCGCCGGTCCGCGCGTCCACCAGGAATCTGCTGGTGGCGTCGCGTACATCGAACACCTCTCGCTCCAGGACATGCGTGAGCCGGAACGAACGCAGCCCGGGATAACGCGTGGTCAGCTCGGCCGGGGCGACCCGTTCGCTGGCGCGTGGCAGGACCTCGCCATGCGCATGCGCCAGGTGATCGCCATGGATCACGTCCAGCGGCACCACCGTCATGTAGACGCCACTGAGCATCCACAGCAGGGCCTGCACGCCCACGATCAGGCCGATCCATTTGTGGGCACGTCGTGCCCAGAATGCGGGTTTCATCGTCTTCATCCTCTCTCAGGAACGGCGCCCCGCCGGCGAACCGGCGGGGCGCACGCAATCACCAGCGATAGCCGATGCGGGCATACCAGCGACGACCCAGCAGGTCATAGGTCATCGTGTCGGTATTGGCGTCGGTGTAGCTCTGGATGAAGGGCGCCTTCTTGTCGAACGCGTTGTCCAGACCCACGGTCAGGTCCAGGGCGGGCGTCGCGGCGTACTTGGCCTGCAGGTTGTGATACACCACGCTCGGCGCGTGGTCGCCAATCGCGCCACGCGCGGCATTGATGTCGTCGGTGCGGCCGATGTACTGCGCGGTCCAACTGCCCGACCATGCCTCACGCGAGAGATTCACTGCGCCCAGCGCGCGCCATTTCGCATAGCTGCCACGGCCACCGGTGATCTTGCCGGCGTACTCGATCACCGCCGCGCCGGCGTAGGGACGCACGTCGTAGCGATGCAGGTAGGAGGCATCGATGCTGACGCTGGCATCGACCCCGGCCAGCCCGAACTCGTACAGCGCGCCGAGGTCGACGCCGGTGGCGCGTTCGTTGGCGGCATTGACCGGCTGCGAGGACAGGAAATCCACCTCGCCGGTGCGCGGGTTGCGGGTGAAGTTGCTGGCATCGCAGAACGGATGCGCCAGGCCTGGCGTGTTGTAGCAGATCGCCAGCTTGGTCGAGCCCGCCACGCGCTGGATCGCATTGGTGATGCGGATGTTGTAGTAGTCCGCGGTCAAGGTGAGCCCGGACAGGAACGTCGGTGTCCACACCACGCCCGCGGTGACCGAGGTCGCGTCTTCCGGGCGGAGCTGCGCGTTGCCCCCGGAGGTGGTCAGGATGGTATTGCCCGGCTGCACGTAGTTGGCCGGCACCCCTGCCGCCTGGCAGTTGCCCCGCACCACCGAGTCGGCCGGCAGGCTGCTCCAGCGGCTGCACGGATCGGTGGTGGTCAGATTACCTTCGGAGATGCCCCCGAAGAGTTCGGGAATGTTCGGAATACGGAACGCGGTCGCATAGGTACCGCGCAGTTTCAGCGTGGAGTTGACCTGCCAATCCAGGCCGACCTTGTAGTTCATGTCACGGCCGAACAGATCGTAATCGGACAGGCGCGCGGCCAGGTTGAGGTACAGCGAATCGGCGATCACGCTGTCCTGCAGCAGCGGCACCGCCAGTTCCACGTACGCCTCCTTGGCGGTGTACGCGCCGGAAATCGGGTCCTGCTGGTTGGTGTTGCCGATGCCCAAGGCGGTCAGCATATCCGGGTTGCGCCAGCCACGCTCCTTGCGCACTTCCACGCCGGTGGCCACGCCCACCCAGCCGGCGGGCAGCTCCACGAGCTGGCCGCTGAGGCTGGCGGTGAAACTCTTCTGTTCGTTGCCACCGGTATCGCGCGAGGTGTAGAGGATGTAATCCAGCACCTCCCTGGAGAGATTCCCATAGCCCAGGTAGTTGCCGCACGGAATCGCGGCCCCCGGCAGCGGGCTGCAGATGGCCCGGTTCAACGTCTGCTCGACGCGATCCAGGTTGGCCACATTGTCCGAGCCGTCCACGCCGGTGTTGCGGCCCAGGTTGAAGGCCGTCGACCAGTCCCAGCCGACGCCGAACTGCCCCTGCAGACCCACGACGGCACGGTAGGTATTGGTCTCCTGCGAGAAGTGTCGCGGGCCGGCTTCTTCCAGGCGCCGGCGTTGCAGCAGCAGATCCTGCCCGGTGGGATTGGTCGGGTGGTTGGCAGCGATGTTGATGGGGCGATAGACCCCCAGCGAACCGGCGGTGGCCAGCTGATCGGACTGGCGGTTGGTGTACATCAGTTCGGTGAACACCCGCACGCTGTCACTCAGCTGATTGTCGCCGAACACACTCAGGCTCAGCCGCTTGATCGGATTGACCGCGTTGAGCGTGGGATTGCCGTTGTAGTTGTGCTTGGCCGCGTTGTAGGTTTCAAACAGCGGATCACCCGGGTTCTGGCGGAAGTTGATGCGCGCGCCATCGGCCAGCAACGCGCGCCCACCGATCGTCGCCGAACTGCCCGAACAGACCAGCTTGCCGCCCGATTCGATCAAGCCACACGGCGCGCGCGAGGCCATGTTCACGGTGCCGCCTTCGGCGTAGTTGATCCCGGCGATCAACGAGCCACGCTCGCCGGTCACGCCCCAGGCCAGATCGACCGCCGTGTCATCCCCATCGCCCCGGGTGGTTTCGCCATAGCGTACCGAGGCCTGCACCCCGTCGAAGCCCTTCTTGGTGATGATGTTGACCACGCCGGCCACCGCATCGGCACCGTAGATGGCCGAGGCGCCGTCCTTGAGCACTTCAACGCGCTCGATCAGCGCCACCGGAATGATGTTCAGATCCACTGAACTGTTGGCCCCGGTGCCGCCATTGACGATACGGCGGCCATTGAGCAGCACCAGCGTGCGGTTGATGCCCAGGCCGCGCAGGTTGACCTGGGTCGTGCCGTAGCCGTTTTCGGCCCAGTAGGCGTTGCTCTGGCTGCCCGCGAAACCGGCCGAGGCCGGCAGGCGCTGCAGCAGGGTATCCACCGAGGTGGCGCCCGAGCGCTGGATGGTTTCGGCATCGATCACGCTGACCGGGCCGACGCCGGACAACTGGGCGCGCTTGATGTGGCTGCCGGTCACCTGGACCGTATCCAGGGTGCGTGCGCCGGCCTGGCCGGGCTGGCTTTCCTGCGCGTGCAGCGATGGGGTGACGGCCGCACTCAGCAGCGTGCCGATGGCCAGGGCCAGGGCATGGGTCTTGACGTACATGTTCTCTCTCCCGCTTGGGGTCTTGTCTGGTGGCAAGATCCGCGGGCCACGATGGCCACGGCGGATCACATCAGGCGCCGTATCGACGCCGGAACGACAAGATCAGGCGATGGGAGGTCGGAAGACGCGCGAGAGCTTCCGCGGTGGAACCTCCAGCGGCGGGAACAGCGTGTCCATCGAGATCGGTGAATGCCGCGTGGCGAACAGCGTGGTGGCCGAAGGCGGATAGAAGGTCAGCACGCAGACGCAATCGCAGGCCGCGCGGTCCGCGCAGTCGGCATCCCCGCGGTGTTTGCTGCGCTCGTGGTCGCCATGAGCGGCCAGCGCCGGTGCGGCGTCCTGCGGGGGAAGGTCGCAGGCCTCGCCCGCCGTACCGTCCTGCGCGGCCACCAGTGAACCGCTGCCGCTCATCGCATGCAGGGCCATGCGCGTGCTCGCCCACGCACCGAGGACGCCATCGGCACCCAGCAGAGCGATCAGCAGCAATGGCAGCATCAAGCGGTAGGACATGGGGCGCTCAACAGCCTCGGTTTATTTGTATATACAAAACATTGAATAGCGCGTCGGTCGGGGCGCGTCAACTCCCCTCCCCCTTTACGACGTCGGCGTCTCCCTTGCCGGCTGCGCGTTTCCCCACGCAGATATCCGTCCTGCCGGCCTCTGCCGGCTCCCTTCCCGCCGATGCCACCCGCATCGACCCGGCGCACTCGCCAGCGTCCATCCTGCGTTGCAGCATAGCCAGCGCGCACGTCGCCGCCAAGCGCCACCATGCCTGTTCGGGCGCGATGTCGCCTCTATTTTTACAAGCAACGATGGATATCGATCGCTCGTTACACATGCAACTTTTTGCGTGGCCCTGTCAGGCGTTTGTCCAGACCTCACCCGCGTTCCGTAAACTTGTCCGCACGCGCGTCATCGCGCTTCTTTTCATCGTGACAGGACCTCTCCCATGACCCTTCCCGCCTCCCTCCGCGAGCACCCCGGCGTCGCTGCCGACGTGCCTGCCGAGACCGCCGGCTTCGTGTTCAACCACACCATGCTGCGCGTCAAGGACGCCACCGCCTCGCTGGATTTCTACACCCGCGTGCTCGGCTTCCGCCTGATCGACCTGCGCAACTTCCCCGAGGCCGAGTTCAGCCTGTACTTCCTGGCGCTGCTGCCGGCCGACACGCAGATCCCCGAGGGCGACGACGCGCGTCGCGTGTGGATGGCCGGCCTCCCCGGCGTGCTCGAACTGACCCACAACCATGGCACCGAAAACCAGGACGGCCCGGTCTATCACAACGGCAATACCGACCCGCGCGGCTTTGGCCATATCTGCGTGTCCGTGCCGGACATCCAGGCCGCCTGCAAGCGCTTCGATGAGCTGCAGGTGCCTTACCAGAAGCGCCTGGAAGACGGCCGCATGAAGCACCTGGCCTTCATCAAGGATCCGGACGGCTACTGGGTGGAGATCATCTCCAACACCCCGATCGCCTGATCCCGACGCTCCGCGACGCGCCGGCCTCCATCGGCGCGTCGCGGGCGCTACGGCTGGACCTGGAACTCGAACGCCGCATAGAACGGCGCCTGCGGTGGCACGAACAGGGTTTTCCCCGCAAACCCTGCGTCCACACAACGCGCGACAGCCGCGTCGCCTTCGCGCCACGTCCGCACCACTTTGCCCTGCGCATCCAGCTGCAACACCACGGTGAACGCGGCAAGCGTCTCCGGCGCGGGGGTCGGCATGCAGCGCGTGAAGCCGGCCCCACCCACCCGGCTCATGCTGTCCAGCATCTCCGCATAGGCCGCCGGGGCCAGGCTGGCCTCATCGCGCTGCGCCCATGCACGCACCTGGTCGTAGCCCGCGTCGCCGGCGACCGCCTGGGCCATCATCACCATCCACAGCATCGTGCTTCCTCCGCCTGCGCGTTCATGACGCCAGTGCGCAGCGTAGGTCAGCGCGCGGGCGGGCGGAAGGGCCTGGGCCGACACAGGCCGACACAGGCCGGCGCCTGGTCAGCAAGGTCGACACCGCGGCCATGCGACGCGGGGCCTGCGGTGGTATACCTGCGCCCGTCCCACTACCCAACGGAGTCGGTATGGAAACGATGGAACTGCACCGCGGCCGCCTGATCGATCACCTGCAACTGGTGGTCAGGGATCTGGCCGCCAGCCGCCGCTTCTACCACGCCGTGTTCGACACGATCGGCATCCCGATCGCCGGTGAAGGCGATACCTATTTCTGGGCCGACGAGCTGTTCGTTTCCACACCGGACAGCGAGGCGGCACTCGGCCAGCTCACCGGTCGCCACCATCTCGCCTTCCAGGCCCGCGACCGCGCCACGGTCGAGGCCTTCCACCGCGCGGCGCTGGCCAACGGCGGCAAGGACAACGGCGCACCGGGCGAGCGGCCGTACCATCCCGGCTACTACGCCGCGTTTGCACTGGATCCGGATGGCAACAACATCGAAGTGGTGTTCCATGGGCCGGCCACCTACAGCGCGGACTCGGTGAAGGTGAGCTTCGAAGGCTGAGGCGGAACCTGAATTCTTCAGGGAGTATCTGATGCGTCTCACTGGATGAGATCGTGCCCCGGTACGGTCTTTTCCATGGAGACGATCCGCAAACTGGCCATCCTTGCCGATGCCGCGAAATACGATGCGTCCTGCGCCTCCAGTGGCGCAGGCAAGCGCGATTCGCGCGCATCGCGCGGCATCGGCAGCACCGAGGGGATGGGGATCTGCCACAGCTACACGCCCGATGGCCGGTGCGTGTCGCTGCTGAAGATCCTGCTGACCAACTTCTGCATCTACGACTGCGCGTACTGCGTCAACCGCGTCTCCAGCAACGTGCAGCGGGCGCGGTTCAGCGTGGAGGAAGTGGTCGCGCTGACGATGGATTTCTACAAGCGCAACTACATCGAAGGGCTGTTTCTCTCCAGCGGCATCATCCGCAATGCCGACTACACCATGGAACAGATGGTGGAGATCGCGCGCGTCCTGCGTGAGGAACGCCGCTTCAGCGGCTATATCCACCTCAAGACGATTCCCGAAGCCTCGCCGGAACTGCTCGCGCTGGCCGGCCGCCATGCCGACCGGCTCTCGATCAACATCGAACTGCCGACCGAGGCTGGGCTGGCCAGCTTCGCGCCGGAGAAATCGCTGCCATCGATCCGCGGCGCGATGGGCGAACTGCGCTGGCGCATCGAGGAGGCCAAGGAAGCAGGCAAATCCCAGCCAGCCGCCAGCGCATCGGCCCCGTCACCTGCGCCCGCAGCGCGCGGCCGCCGCGCACGCGCGCCGCGGTTCGCACCGGCTGGCCAGAGCACGCAGATGATCGTCGGCGCCGACGGTGCCAGCGACCAGCAGATCCTCGGCGCGGCCGACAATCTATACGGCAACTACCGGATGCGCCGGGTCTACTATTCGGCGTTCAGCCCCATCCCCGATGCCAGCAAGGCGCTGCCGCTGCAGGCACCGCCGTTGGCGCGCGAGCATCGCCTCTACCAGGCTGACTGGCTGCTGCGCTTCTACGGTTACGGCGTGGACGAGATCGCCAGCACCACCCAGGGCGGCATGCTCGATCTGGACATCGACCCGAAGATGGCCTGGGCGATCCGCCATCCCGAGCGTTTTCCGGTCGATCTCAACCTGGCGCCGAAGGAACTGCTGCTGCGCGTGCCGGGGCTGGGCGTGCGCAACGTCAAGCGGGTGCTGATGGCCCGTCGGCATGGGCGTCTGCGGGTGGCCGATGTGGCCCGCCTGCGCGCGCCGATGAGCAAACTGCTGCCGTTCGTGCAGTTGGCCGACCATCACCCGCACCGCGCGCTCGACGACCCGGCGGCACTGCGCGCCCGGGTGGCGCCGCCGCCCCGCCAAGGCTCGCTGTTCCCCGACGCGGCCGCGCACTGAGATGGCGCGCTGGAGTGTGCGGGTCGATCCGGTGTGGTCGCTGGAGGCGTGGCGCACGGCGGCGCGGCTGGCGTTGCGCCACGCCGTCGCACCGGATCAGCTGGATTGGCTGCAGGGCGAGGATGCGTCGCTGCTGGATGCGCCGTCACTGCCGGCGCTCGATCCCGCTTCCTTGGCCTCGGCCGAGGCACCGATCCAGGTGTCCAAAGCCTTCATCGAACTGGCTGCCACCTGCCTGTGCCATCGCGATCCACAACGGATGCCGCTGCTGTATCGCATGCTCTGGCGCATCACGCACGGCGAACGCAGCCTGCTCTCCAACCCGGCCGATGCGGACGTGCTGCGGGCCATGGCACTGACCCAGGCGGTGCGCCGCGACACCCACAAGATGAAGGCGTTCGTACGCTTCCGCGAGGTGCCGGGTCAGGACGATGCGTTCATCGCCTGGTTCGAGCCCGAGCACCATATCGTCGACCGCGTCGCACCCTTCTTCGCGCGCCGCTTCGCCGGGATGCGCTGGGCGATCCTCACCCCGGGGCGCAGCGCCCACTGGGATGGGCAGGTGCTGTCGTTCGGTCCCGGAGGCCGCCAAAGCGATGCGCCGGTCGATGATGCACGCGAAGAACTGTGGCGCACCTATTACGCCAACATCTTCAATCCGGCACGTCTGAACACCCGGATGATGCAGCAGGAGATGCCGGCGAAATACTGGAAGCACCTGCCGGAGGCCACGTTGCTGCCGCAGTTGGTGCGCGACGCCGGCGATCGCGTGCAGGAGATGCACGACCGGGAGGCGCAGGCACCGCGGCGACGTATCCCGGAATCCATCGCATCACCAACGCCAGCGCCGGGCACCCCACCGGCCACGCTCGATGCGCTGCGCGATGCGGCCGCCGCCTGCAGGCGCTGCCCACTCTGGGAACCGGCCACGCAGACCGTATTCGGCGAAGGCCCGCAGGATGCGCGGATCATGCTGGTGGGCGAGCAGCCGGGCGACAGCGAAGACCTCAGCGGCCATCCGTTCGTCGGCCCGGCAGGTCAACTGCTCGACCGCGCGCTGCGCGAGCTCGGCATTGATCGCCGCACGCTCTACATGACCAACGCGGTGAAACACTTCCGCTTTGAACGACGCGGCAAGCGACGCATCCACAGCAAGCCGCAGATCACCCACATCAACGCCTGCCGCCCGTGGCTGATGGGGGAAATCGAGAACGTGCGGCCGCAGGTGATCGTCTGCCTGGGCGCCACCGCGGCCACGGCCGTGTTCGGTGCGGGCTTCAACCTGATGGCGAACCACGGGCGCTGGCACGTCCTGGATGACGGCACGCGCGCCTTTGCGACGGTGCATCCATCGTGGGTGCTGCGGCAACCGGACGGTGAGGCGCGCGATGGCGCCTATCGGTTGCTGAAGAATGACCTTGAGCAGCTCGTCGAGATCAACCGCAAGCACTGACCTCGTACGGGGTTGCCGGCCAGTGGCCGGCAATGCCCGTCAATGTCGATGGCGCTATCTCAGTGCGCGGCCATGTAGATGTCCTGCAGCACCGCCTTTTCCAGCTCCAGTTCGCTGAGGAGATTCTTGACGATATCGCCCAGACTCAGGATGCCGACCAGCTTGGCGCCCTCGGTCACCATCAGGTGACGATGGCGGGAGTACGTCATCAGCGCCATGGCCTGTTTGAGCGTCGCGTCCGGACCGATGCCTTCCAGCCCGGCCGACGGCAGGCTGGAAATGACCCGGCGGCCCGCCTGGGGGCCATCTTCCGCAAGGCTGCGCACGATGTCCTTCTCGGACACGATCCTTACCGGCGCATCATCTTTCATGACCACCAGGGCGGCGATCTTGTGCGCGCTCATTTTGTGCGCGGCCGCACCGATGGTGTCTTCCACATCGATGGTGACGATGGCTTCTTTCTTGGATTGCAGGAGTTCGCGGACGTTCATTCTTGTTTCCTGTTACAGGTTACTGAAGTCGAGAGATGCGCCTGGTTGCAGCGAGGTCGGTGGCAGTGCCACGCGGTCCTCGGTCACTCGATTCTACGACCGCACCCTGGGCCAGGAGTTTGCAAATCTGGGACGGTTCGTCGTGGAAAGCGTGAACGACCCTGAGAATGGCACCGTGACTAAAACCGTCGCTGAATGCCGCCGCAGGGTGAGACTAAAGTTCCGGTACCGATTGCCGGGTAGCCACCCCATGGGGTGGCTCTGCAACAGGCTGATCGCACAAAAAAAAGGGTGACCCCGCAGGGCCACCCTGGATACGTGTCAGCGCCGCGTCGGCGGCGGACACATCACTCCACCGTCACGCTCTTGGCCAGGTTGCGCGGCTTGTCCACGTCTGTCCCGCGGGCCAGTGCGGTGTGGTAAGCCAGCAACTGCACCGGGATGGTGTGCACGACGGCGCTCAGCGCGCCCACATGGCGTGGGGTGCGGATCACATGCACGCCGTCGGACTCGACGAAGTTGCTGTCCTGGTCGGCGAACACGAACAGCTCACCACCGCGCGCACGCACTTCCTGCATGTTGGATTTGACCTTCTCCAACAGGCTGTCGTTCGGGGCGATCACCACCACCGGCATGTCCTCATCCACCAGCGCCAGCGGGCCGTGCTTGAGCTCACCGGCCGGATACGCCTCGGCGTGGATATAGGTGATCTCCTTGAGCTTGAGCGCGCCTTCCAGCGCGATCGGGTAATGCAGGCCACGCCCCAGGAACAGTGCACTGCTCTTGCGTGCGAAGCGTTCGGCCCATGCGGCGATCTGTGGCTCCATGTTAAGCGCGTGCTGCACGCTGCCCGGCAGGAAGCGCAGCTGCTCCAGGTAGTCCGCTTCCTGCACGGCATCGATGCGGCCATGCAGCTTGCCCAGCACCACGGTGAGCTGGAACAGTGCCGCCAGCTGCGTAGTGAAGGCCTTGGTCGAGGCAACACCGATCTCGGCACCGGCACGGGTGTAGCAGACCAGTTCACTGGCGCGCGGAATCGCACTCTCGGGCACATTGCAGATCGAGAGCGTATGCAGATGGCCGAGCGACTTGGCGTACTTGAGCGCTTCCATCGTATCCAGCGTTTCGCCGGACTGGGAGATGGTGACGATCAGGTGCTTCGGGTTCGCATAGGCGGCGCGGTAACGGTATTCGCTGGCGACTTCCACGCTGCACGGCAGGCCGGCAATCGCTTCGATCCAGTAACGCGCGGTCAGGCCGGCGTAGTAGCTGGTGCCGCAGGCAAGGATCTGCACGCCTTCGATACCCGACAGCACGGCTTCGGCATTCTTGCCGAACAGGGTCGCCGGGAAGCCACCGGCGTCGATCGCCGCTTCGATGGTGTCGCCCAGCGCGCGCGGCTGCTCGTGGATTTCCTTCTGCATGAAGTGGCGGTACGGGCCCAGCTCCAGCGACGCCAGCGACACATCCGACAGGTGCACCTCACGCACGATCGGCTGGTTGTGCTCGTCGTAGACCTGCACGCCGTCGCGGCGGATGTCGGCGGTGTCGCCCTCTTCCAGGAAGATCACCGTGCGGGTGGCCTGGAGGATCGCCGAGACATCGGAGGCGACGAAGTTCTCGCCCTCGCCCACGCCGACCAGCAGCGGGCAGCCCATGCGCGCGCACACAAAGTGCTCCGGCTCGGCACGGCTCATCACCGCCAGCGCGTAGGCACCGGTCAATTCCTTGACCGTGCGCTGCAGCGCCGCCAGCAGGCTGTCGCCTTCCTTGAGGTGATGGTGCATCAGGTGCGCGATCACTTCGGTGTCGGTCTGCGACTCGAAGGTGTAGCCCAGCGCGCGCAGCTTCTCGCGCTGTTCTTCGTGGTTCTCGATGATGCCGTTGTGGACCAGTGCCACGCCGTGGCTGATGTGCGGGTGCGCATTGGCCTCGGTCACGCCACCGTGGGTGGCCCAGCGGGTGTGGCCGATGCCGAGCAGCGATTGGAAACCTTCGCTCGTGGCGGCCTTCTCCATCTCGGCCACCCGGCCGGTACGGCGCACACGACGGACATCAGGCTCGGCGGCGGCGGTATCGATCACGGCAATGCCGGAGGAGTCGTAGCCCCGGTATTCCAGTCGCTTCAGGCCTTCGATGAGGACCGGTACCACGTCGCGATGCGCGATCGCTCCCACAATGCCGCACATAGATTCAGATCCCAGCTGGTTAGCCTCGCATTCTAGCGTGGCCGCCCCGGCGGCTTGGGCGCTGTCGGCTTAACGAAAGTGTCCGGTCCGGTGTCCGCGGACACGCGGACACGCCGCCCCGATCGCAAGCCCGTGTTTTGAAAGGGTGAAAA
>NZ_JASCOO010000105.1:0-14375 GCF_029959485.1 Stenotrophomonas sp. PS02301 | reverse complement strand
CGTGGCCCGCTAGGTAAATGTGGGCCCCCACCGCCGGTTCGGCCGGGCGGGTGCCGGCCACGCCCTAGAACATCAGGTTGATCATCAGCACCACCACCGCCGTATAGATCAACGACAGCGGGGCGCCGACCCGCCACAGCTCGCGCGGAGTGTAGTTGGCCGGGCCGGTGATCATCGAAATCACCGGGTTGGAGGCCGTCATCAGATTGTTCGAGGCCGACAGCGCCACGATCAGCGCGAACGCGGTCGGGCTGCCACCGGCGGCCAGCGCCAGGTTCACCGCGATGGGCACCATCACGATGGTTGCCCCCACGTGGCTGATCACCAGCGAGAACATCGTGGTCAACAGTGCCAGCGCGATTTCCAGCACCCACACCGGGATGCCGGTCGGCAGGCGGTCGATCGTGTGCCCGGCGATCCACGCCGCCGCGCCGCTGCTGTCCATCGCCCAGCCGAGCGGAATCAGCCCGGCCATCATGAATACGGTTTTCCAGTTGATCGAGGCGTAGGCCTCGTCCATGCGCAGCACGCCGGTCAGCAGCATGCCGGCCACGCCGGTCATCAGGGTCAGCGCCACCGGCAGCTTGGAGGTCAGCGCGATCAGGATGGTGATGGCGAAGATGCTCATCGCGATCTTGAATTTGTGCGGCCGCTGCTCACCCTTGGGGTAATCGGTGACCACCACGAAGTCGCGGCTCTTGGCCGCCTGCGCCAGGTCGGTCCAGATGCTGTGGAAGACCAGCATGTCACCCGCGCGCAGGGCCACATTGCGCACGTCCTCGCGGATCACCTGCTTGTCGCGGTTGATCGCCAGCAGGCTGATGCCGCGCTGCTTGCGCAGGCGCAGGTCCGAGGCGCTCTTGCCGATCACGTCGGACGTGGGCGGCACCACCGCTTCGGAAATGCCGGCGCGGCTCGGGTTGAACAGATCACCCAGGTGCTTCAGCCGCGAGGACATCCGCAGGAACTGGTTCTGCGCGAAATCGCTGACCTGCTGGCGCGCGCCCATCACGCCCAGCACGCTGCCGACCCAGATCCGCATTTCCGCTGGCGGCGCCAGGCGGGTGTCGTTACCGGTCTTGAGCGCCAGCAGCAGCGGCGCATCGTGCACGTTCTCGGCCTCGCCCAGTGTCATGCCGACCAGCGGGCTCTCGGCGGTGACCACCAGTTCGAACACATCGCCTTCGATGCCGTAGGTCTTGGCGAAGTAGCTTTCGGTGCGCGACGGGGTGACGCCATCGTTGGCCAGCGTCTCTTCTTCCACCAGCTTGCGGTCACCGAAGTAGCGGAAATACAGCAGCGAGGCGATCAGCAGCGCCACGCCGATCGGCAGCGGCGCGAACATGCGCAGCGGCTCGATGGTGGCCAGGCCCGAGGGCAGGTTGTTGTTGGCCGAGGCCAGCAGATCGTTGAGCAGGATCAGCGGCGAGTTGCCGACCATGGTCAGTGCGCCCCCCATCACGATGGCCGCGGCGATCGGCAGCAGCAGGCGCTGCAGGGTCAGCCCGGTGCGTGCGGCCAGCCGCGAGGCGACCGGCAGGTACAGCGCCATCACCGAGGGGTTCTGCATGAACGAGGAGTTCAAGCCGGCGATCGCGGTGGTCATCATCAACAGGCGTGTCTCCACGCCATGCCCACGCCGCAGCAGCCACGCCGCCAACCGGTTCAATGCCCCGGTGCGGTCCAGGCCCGCGCCCAGGATGGTGGTGGCGATGATGCTCATCACCGCGTTACCGGAGAAGCCACCGAAGATTTCTTCCGGAGCGATCAGGCCGGTAACGCCGAGTACCACCAGCACCACCAATGCCACCACGTCGGCGCGGATGCGCTCGAACAGGAACATCGCCATCGTGAAGCCGACCAGCCCCAGAACGAGCTTCATGTCGGTGGTCAGCGTCAGCGCGGTATCCATGGGGTGGCGCGGTTCCTTGTCGGATCAGGTGCGGTCGTACAACAGGTCCCACACGCCATGGCCAAGCTTCTGGCCACGGGTTTCGAAGTGGGTCTGCGGGCGCCATTCCGGCCGCTCGACCTGCCCACGCGGGCCGGCACGGTTGCTCAGCCCGGCGGTGGCGTCGAGCACGTCCCACATCTGCTCGGCATAGTCTTCCCAGTCCGTGGCACAGTGCAGGCGGCCACCGACGCGCAGCTTGCGCACCAGCAGCGCGGCAAAGCCGGGCTGGATCAGGCGACGCTTGTTATGGCGCTTCTTGTGCCACGGGTCCGGGAAGTAGATGCGCACTTCATCCAGCGCGCCATCGGCGATTTCCTTTTCCAGCACCTCCACGGCATCGTGGTGGTACAGGCGCACGTGGCCGGCGTTGTCGTCGGCCAGGGCATTGAGCAGGCGGCCCACGCCGGGCGCGTGCACTTCCAGCCCGATGTAATCGCGGCTGGGGTCCTGCTGCGCGGCGAAACGCAGCGCGGCGCCATTGCCGAAGCCGATTTCCAGCACCTTGCGCGCATCGCGCCCGAAGGTGGCATCCAGATCGCGCGGCTCGCCGGTGAAATCCAGCCCGAAGCGCGGCCAGCGATCATCGAACGCGCGCTGCTGGGCGGGGGTGAAGCGCCCTTGGCGCAGCACGAAACTGCGGACCTCGCGGCGGCCTTCGGTGATGGTGAAGGGCTTGGGCGGCGCCTTGGCACCGGCGCTGTCGAAAGGATTGGTCATCAGCCGATCAACCCGTCAATCGGCGAGGAGGCACTGGCGTAGCGCTTGCGCGGAATGCGCCCGGCCAGGAAGGCCTCGCGGCCCGCTTCCACGGCCTTGCGCATCGCGCTGGCCATCAGGATCGGGTTGCGCGCGCCGGCGATGGCGGTGTTCATCAGCACGCCGTCGCAGCCCAGTTCCATCGCGATGGCCGCATCGGAGGCGGTGCCCACGCCGGCATCGACGATGATCGGCACCTTGGCGTCTTCGATGATCTGCAGCAGGTTGTATTTGTTCTGGATGCCCAGGCCCGAGCCGATCGGCGCGGCCAGCGGCATCACCGCAGCGCAGCCGATCTCTTCCAGGCGCTTGGCCAGGATCGGGTCATCGGAGGTATAGACCATCACCTCGAAGCCGTCCTTGACCAGCTGCTCGGCCGCCTTGAGGGTCTGCACCACATCCGGGTACAGGCTCTTCTGGTCGCCCAGCACTTCCAGCTTGGTCAGGTTGTGGCCGTCCAGCAGTTCGCGGGCCAGCCGGCAGGTGCGCACGGCGTCTTCGGCGGTGTAGCAGCCGGCGGTGTTGGGCAGGATGGTGTAACGGTCCGGCGGCAGCACATCGAGCAGGTTCGGCTCGCCCGGGTTCTGCCCGATATTGGTGCGGCGGATCGCCACGGTGACGATCCGGGCGCCCGCGGCCTCGGTGGCCAGGCGGGTTTCTTCCAGATCCTTGAACTTGCCGGTGCCGGTGAGCAGGCGGGAAGCATAGGTCTTGCCGGCGATCACCAGCGAATCAGTGGGGGCAGGTGCATTCATGGCCGGAATTATCGCCTATCGCGCGTCACGATGCTGCCTCAGCCGCCGCCCAGCGCATGCACGATCTCGACCACGTCGCCCTCGCGCAGGGGGTGGCTGGCGTGCTGGCTGCGGGTGACGATCTCGCCATTGACCTCGACCGCCACGCGGCGCTCGAGCAGGTCCTCGCTGCGCAGCAGGTCGTGGACGGTGGCGGTGTGCGGAAGCTGGCGGTTCTCGCCGTTGAGCTGGATGTTCATGACGGTATTGTCCCGCAATCACTCCACAGTGCGTACCCTGTGCGCCCCGCGGCAGAGGTGCCGCGAGCGTCAGGCCAATGATGGCCGGGCGGCGGGCTGCCGGGCGTCATGCCGCAGCGCAGCGTGATGCCGGCGAGGTGCAGTGGAAACATGGCACCGTGCGCCGGCGTACGTCCGCCGTCTTCCCCACCCTAAAGGAATTTTCATGTTGCTCAGCAAACGCCCGATCCGTTCCCTCATGGCCGTGGCCATCGCCCTGGCCGCGATGCCGGCCATGGCGCAGTCGCCGTACACCAAGACCGTCTTCATCGGCGACAGCCTGACCGATGCGGGCTACTTCCGCCCGCTGCTGCCGGCCGCGGTGCAGCCGGTGACGGGCCAGTTCACCACCAACCCGGGCTGGACCTGGGCACAGCATGTGGCCAGCTACTACGGCACCAACGGCGCTGCCCACGGCAACGGCCAGAACGGTGACAATTACGCCATCGGCGGCGCCCGTGTCGGTGTGGACACCAGCCAAGTGCTCGCCCCGGGTACCCCGGCCGTGCCGGTGTACTCGCTCAAGACCCAGACCGCGCAGTACCTGGCGGCCAACGGTGGCAAGGCCGACCCGAACGCGCTGTACACCGTGTGGGGCGGTGCCAATGACCTGTTCGCGATCCAGGCCGGTGCGCCGCTGGTCTCCACGCTGACCAATGCCGTCACCGACCAGGTCGGCATCGTCGGCACGCTGAAGGCGGCTGGCGCCGAATACATCGTGGTCCCGACCATTCCGGACGTCGGCCTGACCCCGGGCGCCCGCGCCGGTGGCCCGGCCGGCATGGCCGCCGGTACCGCGCTGGCCAAGGCCTACAACGATGCCCTGTTCGGTGGCCTGAAGGCCGCGGGCCTGCAGGTGATTCCGGTGGATACCTTCCACATCCTGCAGGAAATCGTCGCCAACCCGGGCCAGTACGGCTTCGTCAACGTGACCAGCCCGGCCTGCACCACGGCCTCGTCGCTGACCTGCAACCCGACCAGTTATGTCACCCCGAACGCGGCCAACAGCTACGTGTTCGCCGATGGCGTGCACCCGACCACCGCCACGCACCAGATGCTGGGCGAGTACACCCTGTCGATCCTGGAAGCCCCGCGCAACCAGCAGATCCTGACCCACTCGGCACAGACCATCGGCCGCTCGCGCGCTGACCAGGTCAGCTGGCACGTGGATGGCCGTCCGGCCGACGGCCTGAGCTGGTGGGGCAACCTGCGCGGCGACATGCAGCGCTACGCCCACGCCGATCTGTATGACGGCATGGCCCCGGCCGGCCTGTTCGGTGTGGATTGGGCGCGTGACGGCATGGTGGTCGGCGGCTTCGCCGGCTATGGCCGCATGGACGCCGATTTCGGCAACAACAAGGGCGACTTCACCCAGTCCGATACCACGCTGGGCCTGTTCGCCGGCTGGTATGGCGAGCGCGCCTGGGTCAACGGCCAGCTCAGCTACAGCTGGCTGGATTACGACGTGACCCGCAAGCTGCAGCTCGGCCCGGCAACGCGCATCCACAAGGGCTCGCCGGAAGGCAGCAACCTGACTGCCGCGTTGAACGCCGGCTACGAGTTCGGCACCGAAGGCGGCTTCCGCCACGGTCCGGTCGCCGCCGTGATCTGGCAGAAGGTCAAGCTGGACGGCTACACCGAGTCCAACCTGAGCGCCTCGGCGCTGGGCTATGGCGACCAGGATACGGATTCGACCGTCGGTCGCGTCGGCTGGCAGGCCCGCTTCGATGGCGGCAACGTCAAGCCGTACGTGCAGGTCACCTATGACCACGAGTTCGAGGACAGCAAGCAGGCCAGCGCCTGGCTGCAGACCATGCCGGACGTGGGCATGTACAAGGTGCCGGGCCTGGCGTTCGACAAGAACTACGCCACCGCCGTGCTGGGTGCGCGCCTGAACCTGTGGGGCCTGAGCAGCAACATCGGCATGAGCACCACCACGATGCAGAAGCGTGCACGTGACGTGTCGCTGTTCGCCAGCTTCGGCGGCAGCTTCTGATCCCACATGCGCAGCGCCCGCCCGCGGGCGCCGTGCACGGCGGCAGAAGAGCGTGAAACAACGGGCGGCCCAGTGCCGCCCGTTGCGTTCGAGGGCCCCGCCCGAATAGACTTACGCCGCGCCTTGCGGGTGTAGCTCAATGGTAGAGCTGTAGCTTCCCAAGCTACTGACGAGGGTTCGATTCCCTTCACCCGCTCCACGCGTCACCTTCCCAGGCCAAGCGTCATCGCACGCGCGATGCCTCGAAGGTGAAGGGGTCGCCCCGATCAGGAAAGTGCAGCAGATAACGCGCAACGCGTGTCTTGCCATCCGATAGCAGATAGTCCACCTGCAGGCCACTTGGGTCGGTTTCCATGCCCGGGCCCAGATAGGTATTGCTCGGATAACTGAATCCATTGCCCGCCGCCTTCTGTAGGGCGACGCAACTGCCAAACAGCGGGGGCAGGGTGTACAGGTGCTCACCCTGCAACAGCACCACCAGCGTGTAGCGACCGCCTTTACCACTGCTCACATACTGCATGTCCAGGCACACCGACGTGCCGTGCTGCCAGGCGGTGACGTTGGCCAGATTCTCCGGGTCGATGGGGGTGCCGCTGGGCCAGTTCGGTGGTGCAAGACGGACAGCGCTGCGTAATGGCCACCGCCGCGTACCGACCATCAGCGCCTGGCCATCGAAGGCAATGTCGGGTGCGCCATCGGCCGGGTTCATCTGCAAGGTGCCCGGAACGATCCAATCGGTTGCATCGTAGCGCCGCAGGGCCTGCGTCATCGAGGTGGTCCACAGACACTCGCGCGGTGCGTCCGTGCAGGGCTTGTCGAGTGCGGTTCCCTTTCCCTCGAACAGGGGATCGCCCAACGACCTGTAGAAGTCGCTGTAGCCCGTGAAACGGGCAGGCTCGGCATGCGTGCCCGCTGTGAGCAGAACCCCGAGCAGGGCCGCGAAACAATGACGGGTGGAAGGCGTGGTCATCCGTGTTGCCGGCGCATCTGTGTGGGCGCCCATTATTGTGGAACAACCGCTGGATGCGGGCCGCAGCATCGCCGGGGCGGCCCGTCATCGCGGCCTACGCACCGCACGCTATGCTTCGCGCTTTCCTGCCCCCTGCGCCGCGATGAAACTCGCCATCCTGTCCCGCAACAGCAAGCTGTACTCCACGCGTCGCCTGGTGGAGGCCGCGCGTGCGCGGGGCCATACCGTGCGCATTCTCGATCCGTTGCGCTGTTACATGCGCATCGCCGCGGACGGCTTCACCATGCATTACAAGGGGCGGCCGATCACCGGGGTGGACGCGGTGATCCCGCGCATCGGTGCCTCGGTCACCCGCTACGGGACGGCCGTGCTGCGTCAGTTCGAGATGATGGGCGCGCGCACGCCCAACCCCTCAGACGCCATCCTGCGCGCCCGCGACAAGCTGCGCGCCCACCAGATCCTGGCCTCCAAGGGCATCGACATGCCGGTTACGGTGTTCGGCGACAACCCCGATGACACCGTCGATCTGCTCTCGATGCTGGGCCCGCCGCCGCATGTGGTGAAGCTCAACGAGGGCACCCAGGGCCGTGGCGTCATCCTGACCGAGAAAGCCAGCGCCTCGCGCGGCATCGTGGAGGCACTGCGCGGGCTCTACGCCAACTTCCTGATGCAGGAGTTCATCGGCGAGGCGCAGGGCGCCGACCTGCGCTGCCTGGTGGTCGGCGATCAGGTGGTCGGGGCGATGCAACGGCAGGCGCCAGAGGGGGATTTCCGCTCCAATCTGCATGCCGGGGGCAGCGCCCGGGCCGCCAAGGCCAGCCGGGCCGAGCAGCTGGTGGCGGTGCGCTCGGCCAAGGCGCTGGGCTTGGGCGTGGCCGGCGTGGACCTGATCCGCTCCAGCCGCGGCCCGCTGGTGCTGGAGGTCAACTCCACCCCCGGGCTGGAAGGCATCGAGGCGATCTGCCAGGCCGATCTTGCCGGGCGCATCATTGATCATGTCGCGTCCTTGAAAAAACCTGCAAATACAAAGGGTTGATGCGGTTTTCCAAGGTGGGGCAGGGCCTTAACATCGGTTTAATCGGCCCCGGCGTAGGCTCTGTCGAACCGCAGCTCTGCCCTCCTCAGCAGGATCGGTAATCGGGAAACACCTTCAGGCCCGGTCAGCGTCAGCTGTCCGGGCCTTTTTCTGGCCGGCAGCTCCGTTTTCCCTGCCATCGGTAACTTGTAGGAAGCCTTTCATCCTCGTAGAGTTGGCTCTCATTCATTTTCGGATAAGGAAGTCAGGGATGTCTCGATTGACCGTTATTGCCCTGCTGGGCTGCTTGTCCTTCGCCGTCCATGCCAAGCCGACCGCGGAAGCCGCCGTCACGCTGACCGCTGATGCCCCCGCCGCCCAGCAGCTGACCAGCGTCGAAAACGCACTGCGCAGTGAGGAGTACAGCGAGATGACCCTGGAAAACCGGAGCCGCGTGCAGGCGGCCCTGAACCGGATCCGGGTAAAGCTGGGCAGCAATGAGCGCGTGGACCAGCTTCCGCCACTGCAGCGCACGGATGTGTTCAATGACCAGGAACTCATCAACACCTTGATGAGCACCGCCAAGGAAGACAGCCGGATGGTCTGCCGCAGCGAACGGCCGACCGGCAGCAACCGGCCGCAGCGTGTCTGCGCCACAGTTGCCCAGCGACGCATTGCGACGGAAAGCGCCAAGAACATGATGCGTGAGCTTCAGCCCGCGCAGTCGAATCAGCGCTGAGTTTTGACGCTGCGCCAGCATTCGACGGTGTCTAATGTTAAGAATCGACGCTGTATGGTCAGCTTGAGGTCGCGCAGTCCCCTTCCACATGCTGCCCTGCGGCTCCGTTCTTTCCGTTGAACCCCACGAATCAGAGGTCCCAGTGCGAATTCTCGTCATCGAAGACAACAGCGACATTGCCGCCAACCTGGGCGATTACCTCGAAGACCGCGGTCACACCGTGGACTTCGCAGCCGATGGCGTCACCGGCCTGCACCTGGCGGTCGTCCATGAGTTCGACGCGATCGTGCTGGACCTCAACCTGCCCGGCATGGATGGGATCGAGGTGTGCCGCAAGCTGCGCAACGAGGCGCGCAAGCAGACGCCCGTGCTGATGCTGACGGCGCGCGATTCCCTGGATAACAAACTGGCCGGCTTCGATTCCGGCGCCGATGACTACCTGATCAAGCCGTTCGCGCTGCAGGAAGTGGAGGTGCGTCTGAACGCCCTGTCGCGTCGCGGCAAGGGCGTGCAGACCCGCGTGCTGGAAACCGGCGATCTGGAATACAACCTGGACACGCTGGAAGTGCGCCGCCAAGGCAAGCTGCTGCAGCTCAACCCGACCGCACTGAAGATCCTGCAGGCGCTGATGGAGGCCTCCCCGGCCGTCGTCACCCGCCAGGAGCTGGAAACCCGCGTGTGGGGCGAGGAGCTGCCGGATTCGGATTCCCTGCGTGTGCATATCCACGGCCTGCGCGCCGTGGTCGACAAGCCCTTCGAGGTTCCGATGATCCAGACCCGTCATGGCATCGGATACCGCATCGCCGCGCCGGAAGCCTGATCCGGTGACGGGCAGGGGGGGGCGTCGCCGCGCGCCATATCGGCGCCGGCTGCGCAGCCGCATCATCGTCTCGTTCGTGCTGTTGGGCTTCTGCCTGACCACGCTGTTTGCGTTCGCCACCAACTGGACCCGCGCCCGCGTGGAAAACCAGCTGGTCGAAGATGTGATGAATCGCAACATCAACGAGTACGCCAAGCGATTCGCGGCCGATCCCTCGCGCAGTCCCGACCTGCCCGTGCAGCAGATGTACGCGCGGCTGGTCCGCTCGGACAAGTTCGAAGCGCTGCGCCAGGAACAGCCGGACTGGTACGAATTCAACGACGGCATCCACGGCGTCAGCGGCGTGGATGACGGCGGCAAGCCGTTTTCCTACAAGCTTGCCGTGCGTAAAACGCCGGATGTGTGGTTCTTCCTCGCCTATGACATGACCGAGAGCATCCGCGGTGAGAGCCAGCTCAACCGCGCGCTGTTCTTCTCGGTGCTGGTGTTCAGCGTGCTGTCGCTGGTGCTGGGCTGGTGGTCCGCCTCCAAGGTGATGAAGCCAGTGTCCGATCTGGCCGCCCGCCTGCGTGCATATCGCGGTGGCACCAGCGAGCCCGAACCGCTGGCGCCGCGCTTCCCGGACGATGAAGTGGGCCAGCTCGCCCAGGCGCTGGATGACTACTCCGCGCGCCTTACCGAGGTCGTACAGCGCGACCGCGAATTCAATGCGGACGTCAGCCACGAGCTGCGCACGCCGCTGGCCGTCATTCGCGGCGCCACCGAACTGCTGCTGACCCGCCCGGATCTCGATCCGAAGGTGCTGCAGCGCCTGCAGCGCATCCAGCGGGCCGAGCAGCAATGTACCGATCTGATCGGTGCGCTGCTGCTGCTCTCGCGCAACGAGCGCGGGCAGGGCAGCAGCAACGTCGCCCGCGTCTCCGAGCAGCTGCTGGATTCGCACCGTGCCCAGCTCGGCGGCAAGCCGCTGGAGCTGATCCTGGAAGGCAACCACGACCTGGTGATCGATGCCCCGGAATCGGCCCTCTCGGTCGCGTTGGGCAACCTGATCGGCAATGCCGTGAAGTACTCCAAGGAAGGCGCGGTGCGCGTGCGCGTGGGCAACAACGCCGTCGAGGTGATCGACAGCGGCCCCGGCCTGAGCGAAGAAGATGCCGCCAAGCTGTTCCAGCGCGGCTACCGCGGAACGCACGCGGGGCATTCGCAGGGTGGGGGTATCGGCCTGTCCATCGTCAGCCGCCTGTGCGATCTCTACGGCTGGCAGGTCAACGTGCGGCCAGGCGCCGGGCGCGGCGTCATCGCCACGCTGACGTTCTCCCCCGCCTGACACGGTAGAGCCGGCCGATGGTCGGCTCCTCCAGATCTACCGCGCCGCCAACGCCCGATAGGCCCGATCCAGCCGCTCCACATGCGCCTGCAGGTGGTCCGGGTGGCCATCATTGACCACCACATCATCGGCCATTGCCAGGCGCGCCTCGCGGCTGGCCTGGGCGGCGATCATGCGATCCGCCAAGGCGGTATCGATGCCATCGCGTTGCATCAGCCGTGCGTGCTGCACGGCCACCGGCACGTCCACCACCAGGATCCGGTCCAGCCAGGGGTACTGCTGGCGGCCGCCGGCCTCGGTGAGCAGCGGAATCGCCGCGATCGCATACGGCCCCTCGGCCTGCTCGCAGGTCTCGCGCAGCAGCTGACGAATGGCTGGATGGGTGATCGCCTCCAGCGCCTGGCGCTCCTGTGCCGATTCGAAGATGCGGGCCCGCAGCGCGGCACGGTCCAGCTGGCCATCGGCCAGCAGGATGTCGGTGCCGAAGTGGGTGGCGATCCGCGCCAGCCCCTCGCTGCCGGGTGCCACCACCGCGCGTGCGGCCAGGTCGGCATCGGCCACGGTGATGCCCAGCGCCTCGAAGCGGCGGCTGACCTCGCTCTTGCCGGCGGCAATGCCGCCGGTCAGCCCGATCACGAAGCGGCTCATCGCGCGGCCCTCAACGCAGGCCGGCGTAGCTCAGGTAGCCGTCAATCAACGGCTCGCCCCACATGAACACGATCCAGCCGGCAATGGCCAGGTACGGCCCGAACGGGATCGGCGTGGCCCGGTCACGGCCGCGCGAGTACAGCCAGATCGAGCCGATGATCGCGCCCACCACGGACGAGAGCAGGATGATCGGCAGGATGCCCTTGAGCCCGCACCACGCGCCCAGGGCCGCCAGCAGCTTGAAATCGCCGTGGCCCATGCCTTCCTTGCCGGTGATCTGCTTGAACAGCCACCACACCGACCACAGCGACAGATAGCCCGCCAGCGCACCCAGCAGGGCCGGCTTGGCCGGCATATAGAGATTGTCGCTGGCCGCGATCAGGCCCAGCCACATCAAGGGTAGGGTCAATTGATCCGGCAACAGTTGGGTACGCAGGTCGATCCCGGACAGCGCCACCAGGAAGCAGCTCAGCACGATCGCGCCGAAGCCCTGCCAGCCGAAGCCGAACTGCCAGACGCTGGCGGCCACCAGCACGGCGGTCAGCAGCTCCACCAGCGGGTACTGGATCGAGATCGGGGCATGGCAATGCCGGCACTTGCCGCGCAGCGCCAGCCAGCTGAACAGCGGGATGTTCTCGTACCAGGACAGCTTGTGCTTGCAATGCGGGCAGTGCGAGGGCTCCACCACGATGCCGGGGGGCGGTGGCTCGTAAATGTCCGGCTCTTCCAGCACCTCGCGCGCATCGCGCTTCCACTCCCACTCCAGCCGCTTGGGCAGGCGCAGGATCACCACGTTGAGGAAACTGCCGATAAGCAGTCCCAGTCCGACCGCGGCGGGGTAGCCGAGACCGGGATGCTGGTCGAGAAATGCCATTGATTAGTTATCCAACTACCGCGCCGAGTTTGAAGATGGGCAGGTACATGCCGATCACCATGCCGCCGACGATGGTACCAATGAACACCATGATCATCGGTTCCAGCAGGCTGCTCAGGGCGTCCACGGCATTGTTGACCTCCTGCTCATAATACTCGGCCACCTTGAACAGCATGGTGTCCAGCGCGCCGGCCTCTTCGCCGATGCCAGTCATCTGCACCACCATGTGTGGGAACAGGTTGACCTGCTTCATCGCCATGTTGACCGGGTAACCGACCGACACGTCGTCGCGCATGCGCAGGACAGCCTCTTCGTACACCTTGTTGCCGGTGGCGCCTGCGACGATGCCCAGCGCCTCCACCAGTGGCACGCCGGCCTTGAAGGTGACGGCGGTGGTGCGGGCGAAGCGGGCGATCGCGCTGTTGTTCATGATCTGGCCGATCACCGGCACCTTCAGGATCAGACGATCCATGGTGTGCTGCATTTTGGGGGAGCGTTTGTAGGCAAAAATGAAGCCGATTACGGAGCCTACGCTGACGGCCAGGATCAGCCACCACCACGACACCATGAAGCGAGACATCGCGACGATCATCTGAGTGAACGCGGGAAGCTCAGCGCCGAAGCCCCTGAACACGTCCTCGAACTGAGGCACAACCCAAATCAATAGAATGGAACTGACCAGCAGTGCCACCACGACAACCATGGTGGGGTAGAACAGTGCCTTTTTGATCTTGCCCTTTAGTGCTTCGATGTTCTCCTTGTAGCTGGCAATGGTATCCAGCACCGTTTCGAGTACACCGGCTCCTTCACCGGCCCTTACCAGATTCCGGTACAACTCATCGAATTGGACAGGATGTCGACTGATCGCTTCGTGCAGAGATGAGCCGCCTTCGATATCGGTCCGGATGGATTCGACGAGCTTCCTCATGCGAGGGTTCTTATGTCCGCTACCGATGATCTCCAGTGCACTGACGATCGGTACGCCTGACTTCATCATGATCGCCATCTGGCGACTGAAAAAGGCGATGTCCTTGGCGCCGACGGCGGAGCCTGCTGCGCCAAATATAGGCTTGGGTTTTGGCTTGACCACGCTCGGCATGATGCCTTGCCGCCGCAGTTCAGCTCTCAAAAGGTTGGCGTTCTTGGCGGGCTGTTCGCCCTTCATCTTGACGCCGCGCTTGTCGGTCCCCTCCCAGACAAACGGTTTCATCTCCATGGTGCTACGCGCCACGGGCTCTTTCTTGATCGCGCTACGGCTGACAGACATACAGGGCTCCCCAGCCGCACCTTCCCCAGGCGGGCTATCTCGCCGCATGGTAGCCGGTTCCGGGATGCGTTGGCAGTCCTGTTCGGCGGTCCGCCTTGGTCCGCGCGCCCGACAGGGACTGTCAAAAAGTGACGCAACGGGTCACATTGCCGGATAGGTCGCAAATTGTTGTGAGGGGGGTTCCAATCCTGAAGATTGGTGCCATCATTGCGCCGGGGAATGCTGGGGAGCATTGCTGGCACTGTTGGCACGCAACCTGCTTCGATCCACCCGCACGGGCGCCCGCCTCGCTCACCCGGTCCGCCGGTCAGGCAACGGCCCAGTGCCCTATCTATATTTCTACCTCTAGGGGACGTACGCATGAAGAAGCAGCAGGGCTTTACCCTGATCGAACTGATGATCGTTGTTGCGATCATCGCCATCCTGGCCGCCATCGCATTGCCGGCTTACCAGGATTACGTGGCTCGCGCTCAGGTTTCCGAAGCGATGACCCTGAGCTCGGGTGCCAAAACGGCTGTAACCGAGTACTACGCCGACAAGGGTGCCTTCCCGACCGCCAACGCCGATGCAGGTCTGGCTGCGGCTGCTTCGATCAACGGTAAGTACGTTGAGAGCGTCACCGTCGGCACCGCTGGGGCCATCACCGCTAAGCTGAAGGGTGCCGATTATGTCAGCGCAAAGGTTGCTGGTAAGAACTTCGTGCTGACCCCGGATGATGCCGGCGGCAGCATCACTTGGGATTGCAAGACCGGTGGCAGCATCGATCCGAAGTTCCTGCCGTCGTCCTGCCGTTAATTGCAGGTTGGTGGTGAATGTCAGAAAAGGGCCGCCTAGCGGCCCTTTTCTTTGGTAGGGAACGGTTGGAGAGAGTGTCGTGTCCGAACATCGGGTGCGCGCGTTCGCGCGCTGGTCCAAGGCTGCAGCCGTGCTCGCGTTGCCGGTGCTGGGGGCGCTGGTTTTCCTACCGGGTCTGGGG
>NZ_JASCOO010000104.1:0-14425 GCF_029959485.1 Stenotrophomonas sp. PS02301 | reverse complement strand
TTCTTGGTGAAGTCGCTCCGGGCTCTGGGGGGTTTTGGGGGCGCCCCCCCCCCCCCCCCCCCACTACCCGATGCTCAACCGCGCAGGATCTCGATCACCGGCGCGACCTGCTCACCGCGATCAAGCTGCGCACCGACGCTTTCCAATGCACCGGCCAGCGCCGCCGCATCATCATCGCGCAGCGTGGCATGGCCGACCTTGCGGCCGTCCCGCGCCTGCTTACCGTAATCGTGCCAATGGCCGCTGGCCTGGCCGAGCACGGCCGCGGCACCGGGGATCTGGCCGATCCAGTTGAGCATGCAGGCATGGCCCAGCATGCGCGTGTCGCCCAGCGGCAGGCCAAGCACGGCACGCAGATGGTTCTCGAACTGCGAGGTCTCGCTGCCTTCGATGGTCCAGTGGCCGGAGTTGTGCACGCGCGGCGCCATCTCGTTGGCCAGCAGTTCATCGCCACGGCAGAACAGTTCGAGCGCGAACACGCCCACATAGTCCAGGCGCTCGGCCAGCGTACGTGCGTAGCCGATGGCCGCCTCGTACTGGGCCGCCGGCAACTGCGCCGGGGCCAGACTGGCCGAGAGCACGCCATTGACGTGCCAGTTGCCGGTGATCGGCCAGGCGCGGAACTCGCCATCCTGCCCGCGGACCGCCACCACGCTGACCTCGCGATCAAAGGCGACGAAGCCTTCCAGAATCAGGCCGGTCTTTTCGACGTAGCTGCCGAGGGTTTCCCATGCCGCGTCGATGTCGGCCGCGCTGCGAATCCGGAACTGGCCCTTGCCGTCATAGCCCAGCCGGCGGGTCTTGACGATGCAGGGCATGCCGAACTCGGCGACCTTGGCCGCCAGTTCATCGCGGCTGCGGATATCGGCGAAGGCCGGCAGCGGGATGCCCAGCGACTGGAACAGGGTCTTCTCGCTGAGCCGATCCTGGGCCACGGCCAGCGCATCCGGATTGGGATACACCGGCACGCGCTCGGCCAGGAACGTGGCGCTGCGCGCCGGCACGTTCTCGAAATCGAAGGTCACCACGTCCACGCGCGCGGCGAACGCAGCCAGGGCCGCCTCATCCTCGAACGCGGCCACCTGCAGCGGGGCCACCTGGGCACCACAGGCATCGGCGGCCGGGTCGAACAGCTCGAAGCGCAGCCCCATCGGCGCACCGGCCAGGACCATCATGCGGGCGAGCTGACCGCCGCCCAGAATGCCAACGGTCCTGGACGTCATTGACGCGGATCGTCGTGGGCCATGACGTCTTCGGTCTGGCGGGCGCGGAAGGCCTCGAGCGCTTCACCGATCGCCGGCTGGTCCGAGGCCAGCATGGCGGCTGCGAACAACGCCGCGTTGGAGGCGCCGGCGTTGCCGATGGCGAAGGTGGCGACCGGGATACCGGCCGGCATCTGCACGATCGAGAGCAGCGAATCCATGCCGTTCAGCGCCTTGGACTGCACCGGCACGCCCAGCACCGGCACGGCGGTCTTGGCGGCGATCATGCCCGGCAGGTGCGCGGCCCCGCCGGCACCGGCGATGATCGCGCGCAGGCCACGCTGGCCCGCCTGCTCGGCGTAGGTGAACAGCACGTCCGGCGTGCGGTGCGCCGAAACCACTTTCACTTCATAGGGAACGCCCAGCGAATCCAGCTTCTGGGCGGCGTGCTGCATGGTTTCCCAATCCGAGCGGGATCCCATGACGATGCCGACGAGCGGCGCGGTTTGGTTGAGGGTCATTGGCCGTCACCTGCCTTAAAGACGTATTCTAGCCGTCTTCCACGCAAGACGAAGAATCCATGGATCGCAAGCTGCTCGACCTCCTGTGCTCGCCCGATACGCGCCAGCCCCTGTCCCTGCTCGACGCCACCGGTCTGGACGCGCTCAACCGCGCGATCGGCAGCGGTGCCGTGCTCAAGGCCGATGGCAGCCCGCAGGCGCAGACGCTGCGCGAGGCCCTGCTGACCCGTGACCGCAAGCAGGTGTTCCGCGTGGACGACGGCATCCCGGTGCTGCTGGCCGAAGAGGCCATCGCCACCGCCCAGATCGCCGATTTCCCGGAAAAATGAGCCACCTCCCCGTGCCGGCCCCCGAGGCCGCCCTGGTGGCCGCCGATGTGGCCCGTGCACTGGCCGAGGACATCGGCAGCGGTGATGTCACCGCCGCCCTGCTCCCAGACCGCCCCGACAGCGCCTACCTGCTGTGCAAGCAGGACGCGGTGATCGCCGGCCGCCCGTGGTTCGATGCGACCCACCGGGCGCTCGATCCAGAGGTCCGGATCGAGTGGCGCGTGGCCGAGGGCGACCGCGTCGCCGCCGGCACCGTACTGGCACTGCTGCAGGGCCGCAACCGCAGCCTGGTGAGTGCCGAGCGGACCTCGTTGAACTTCCTGCAGACGCTGTCCGGCACGGCGACCACCACCGCGCACTACGTCGCGGCCGTGGCCGGTACCGGCGCGCGGATCCTGGACACCCGCAAGACCCTGCCCGGGCTGCGCGTCGCGCAGAAATACGCGGTCCGCTGCGGTGGCGGCGACAACCATCGCCTGGGCCTGTTCGACACGGTGATGCTCAAGGAAAACCACATCCGTGCGGCCGGCTCACTGACCGCAGCGGTGCTGGCCGCGCGTGCGCAATGGCCGGCGTTGCCGCTGGTGGTCGAGGTGGAAGACCTGGACCAGCTGCGCGAGGCGCTGGCGGTGGGCTGCACCCGCATCCTCATCGACGATTTCGACGCCACCACGCGGCGCGAGGCCGTGCGCATCGCGGCCGGGCGGATTCCGCTGGAAGTGTCCGGCAGTGTCGGCCTGGACGGCCTGCGCGCGATCGCCGAGGACGGCGTGGACTGCATCTCCATCGGCGGACTGACCAAGCATGTGCAGGCAATCGACCTGTCATTGAAACTGGGCCCGCCCCCACAGGGCTGATGCCGCTTTCACGGTATGGGCAGATGCGGTCTGCGAGGCTGCGTCTGCCCCCACCTGGAATGCACGCATGCGCTGCCTGCCGCTTCTCGCCTGCCTGTCTCCCCTGTTCGCGCTGCTGCCGCTGCAGGCGTCCGCCGCCGAGGTCTGCGATGTACCCCCGCGGTTCGGGCTGAGCCCGCTGGCCGTGGCCATCGTGCAGACCGCGTGCAATGAGCACCGCCTCTGGTACCGGCCCTTCATCGATCGCGATGGCCGCGCGGCCAGTCTCAGCGTGACCGAAGCCGAGGACGTCCACCTGGCCGACAACGGCCTTGTCGCGTGGCAGCGGGTGGTCGGCTACTGGCGGCAGAGCGGCACCTTGTCGCCGATGGGCAGCCAGCCCGGCGCATCGAGCTGCATGGCCCCACCGGGCACGCGCTACACCGATAGCGACTGCCGTGCGTTCCTGGTGGACAACCCGTGGTCGGCCGCCTTCATTTCCTGGGTGATGACCCGCGCCTCGGTGCCCGGCTTCACCCGCTCGCCCCGCCACATCGACTACATCCGCGCGGCCTATCAGAACAGCGGGCCGTACCGGATGACCGACCCGGCGCAGGAGAAACCCGCGCCCGGCGACCTGCTGTGCTACCTGCGCGACCGCCGCGAGACCCTGAGCTACAGCGGGCTGGTGCAGTCGCTGGGCAGCGGCGCGGTCTCGCACTGGAAATCGCACTGCGAAGTGGTGATCGCGGCCAACATGGGCGGCGACCGCACGCTGTATCTGATCGGCGGCAACGTCATGAACACCGTGGCGTTGCGCAAACTGTCGCTGGACCGCAGCGGCCGGATCGAGCTGCCGCCCGCGAAGACCAGTGCAGGCGATGGGGTGGATCTGGGCTGTACGCCGGGCCGCGAAGAGGAATGCAGCTTCAATCGCCAGGATTGGGCCGCACTGCTGAAGCTGGTGGCGACCGCGCCGGCGACGGTACCGATGGGAACTCCGGACCCGGCGCCCCTGCCCGCTCCCGGCGTGACGGCACCACCGATGGCCGCTCCGGCTTCCCAGGCACCGATGCGCGCGCCCACCGTGGTGCCGCCCCGTCCGCCGGTCCCGAGCGCGAACCCGGTTCCGGCCCCGCCGGCGAGCCCGACTCGGACGCCGACACCCACACCGACACCGATACCCGTCCCGCCACCGCCACCGCGCACGCCCTGATCGCGATCGCGCGGATGGCTTGATCCGCGCCGCATTCGTCGCCATCTTGGAGGGACCGACCTCCCTGACCGCGCCGAGTCACCGATGCCCAGTTTGATCCTGTTGATGATTGCCGGCGCGTTTGCCTACGCCTTCTGGAATTCTTCGCGTGCCGCCGCCGAACGTGCTGGCGTGCTTGGGCGCAATGCCTGCCGCGCTGCCGATGTGCAGTGGCTGGACCAGAGCGTGCACGCCACCGGCCTGCGCGTATGCCGAAAGGACAACGGCTGGCTGGGCTGGGAGCGCACCTTCAAGTTCGAGTACTCGCACGATGGCGTGGACCGCCACAGCGGGCGCATGGTGCTGCGCGGTGATCAGCTGATCACGTTCGTGGGGCCATCGGCGGCACGGATCAGCGAGATCCGGCGCGATATCGATACGCGCGATGCCGAGGACGTCTGATGAAATGGCCGCCTTGCGGCGGCCATGGTGGATCTTATTTGACCACCCGCAGATGCGGGCGACCGCTGGGCTTGGGCGGTGCGTCGTCCGGCGGGGTCGGTGAATCGTCCGGCGGCAGCTCATCGTCCGGACCCGGCTCATGGCCCGGGATGTCATCCGGCAGCGCCATGCCCTGCCCCGTCTCGCGGGCATACACGGCCAGCACGGCCGAGATCGGCACCTGCACCGGGTAGCTGGTGCCGGAGAAGCGGGCCGAGAAGCTGACGCTGTCATTGTCGATATGCAGGCGCACCACGGCGCGCTCGGCGATGTTCAGCACGACGCGGCCATCCTTGACCGCGCTCTGCGGCACCTGCACGCCAGGCAGGCCGGCGTCGACCAGGATATGCGGCGTCAGGTCGTTGTCATTGATCCATTCCACCAAGGCCCGCAACAGGTACGGGCGGTGGCTGGTCATGCGAAAAGTGTCTTCAGTCATGTGGTAGAGCCGAGCCGTGCTCGGCTGCTCTTGATCCGGATTGCCTGATGCAAGTGTACGCGCCCGCCTACCCGCAGGTCAGCCATGGCGCGTACCGGCACCGCGATTTCGTTCAGTACACGGGTGTGCCGCATGCGGCACACGTACCCCGATCAGACCGGCAGATCGCGCAGTTTCTTTTCCTGGTCGGTCAGGCTGCGGATGAAGCCGGGGTGCCGGAAAATGCGGTTGCCATAGTCTTCGATCGACTTGCCATCCTTCGGCAGCGGCACGTCCAGTGCCTGCAGCCGCCAGATGATCGGTGCCATCGCGCAGTCGGCCAGGCTCATTTCCGGGTTGAGGAAGAACTTGCTGGCCTTGAACAACGGCACCGCGCTGGTCAGCAGTTCCTTCAAGCGTTTGCGCCCGGCCTCGGCCTGGGTCTTGTTGCCCAGCTGGATGGCCTGCACCTGTGGCACCCAGTCGTGTTCGATGCGCAACATCGCCAGGCGGATGCGGGCCCGCGAGAGCGGATCGACCGGCATCAGCGGCGGGTGCGGATAGCGCTCGTCCAGGTATTCGCTGACCACCGACGCCGCGTACAGCACCAGCTCGCGTTCCACCAGGGTGGGCACGGAGTGGTACGGATTGAGATCGATGAGATCTTCGGGCGGGTTCTGCGGGTCGACCGGCACGGAGTCATAAGTGACGCCCTTGGCCGCCAGTACCAGCCGCACGCGATGGCACAGCACATCGTCGTTCGAGGAAAACAGCGTCAGGGTATTCCGCATGCGTACGCTCGCCGCCATCAAAGGCTCTCCAACGTCCGGTAACCGCCGGTCGTATCGGCGCCGCCAGCCCATTGCCAACGGTCGTCACAGTACCCGAGTGTGCAACCGCACATCACAAAAGCCAATAGGTCGATCGTCCCACGGCAGGAACGATCGACACGGGAAGGCGCCCGGCCGCTCAGTGGACGTCCTTCCAGTATTCCTTCTTGAGCAGATAGGCCAGGAAGGTCAGCAGCGCCAGGAACAGGATCACCCACACGCCCAGCTTCTGGCGTTTGAGGGCCGCCGGCTCGCCGGCATACTCCAGGAAGTTGGTGATATCGCGCACCACCTGATCGTACTGCCCGGCATCGATGTTGCCCGGCTGTTCGATCTTCAGCCCAACCACCGGTGCATCCAGCCCGGGGCCCTCGGCCTTGCCGTGCACCGCATGCTGCAGCCCCTGCATCTCCCACAGGGGATTGGGCATGGAGGCATTGGGGAACACGGTGTTGTTCCAGCCCAGCGGCCGCGTGGGATCCAGGTAGAACGACTTGAGATAGGTGTAGACCCAGTCGCTGCCCCGCACGCGCGAAATCAGGCTCAGGTCCGGCGGCATCTTGCCGAACCACTTCTCGGCCTGCGCCTTGGGCATCGTCACCGGAATCGGTTCACCCACCGGGGTGCCGGTGAAGTTGAGGTTGTTCATGACCTCTTCTTCGCTCAGCCCGAGATCGGCGGCCATGCGCGAGTAGCGCAGGTATTTCAGCGCGTGGCAGCCGGAGCAGTAGTTCATGTAAAGCTGTGCGCCGCGTTGCAGCGAGGCACGATCGCTCAGGTCATTGCCTGCCTGCAGGGTCTTGGCGCCCTCGGCGGCATCGGCCACCGCGACACCGAGCATCAGCGCCGCCGCGCAGGCCAGCCGGACAATCCAGTGGTCAGTCATGCGTGGTCACCCGGTCCGGTACCGGCTTGGTCCTGTCCAGCTTGGTCCATAGCGGCATGGTGATGAAGAAGGCGAAATACAGGAAGGTCAGCACGCGCCCGATGTAGGTCTCGTGCGCATCCGTACCCGGGCCGGAGCCGATCACGCCCAGCCACACGAAGCACACCGCGAACATGCCCAGCAGGCCGCGCGAGAGCAGGCCGCGGTAGCGGTAGGACTTCACCCGCGCCCGGTCCAGCCACGGCACCAGGAACAGGATGGCGATCGCCGAGAACATCACGATCACGCCACCTAGCTTGTTGGGCACCACGCGCAACATCGCGTAGTACGGGGTGTAGTACCAGACCGGCTTGATGTGTTCGGGCGTCACCAGGCGGTTGGCCTCGGTGAAGTTGTCGTGCTCCAGGAACAACCCGCCAAAGGCCGGGGCGAAGAAGATGATGAAGGCGGCGATGATCAGCAGGAAGCCGGCGCCGACCGCATCCTTGAGCGTGTAGTACGGATGGAAGGGAATGCCATCGGTAGGCGCGATGGCCGACCAGCGGTTGCCCTTCGGGCCCTTCTTGATCTCCACGCCGTCCGGGTTGTTGGAGCCCACTTCATGCAGCGCGCCCAGATGCAGCACCACCAGCAGCAACAGCACCAGCGGCAGTGCGATCACGTGCAGGGCGAAGAAGCGGTTGAGGGTGGCGTCGCTGGGCAGGTAGTCGCCCATGATCCATTCGGTCAGGCCGGTGCCGATCACCGGGATCGCGCCGAACAGCGAAATGATCACCTTGGCGCCCCAGAACGACATCTGGCCCCACGGCAGCACGTAGCCCATGAAGGCCTCGGCCATCAGCACCAGGTAGATCAGCATGCCGAGAATCCAGACCAGTTCACGCGGCTTCTGGTAACTGCCATAGAGCAGGCCGCGGAACATGTGCAGGTAGACCACGATGAAGAACAGCGAGGCACCGGTGGAGTGCATGTAGCGGATCAGCCAGCCCCACTCCACGTCCCGCATGATGTATTCGATGGAAGCGAACGCTTCGGCCGCGTTCGTCTTGTAGTGCATCGTCAGGAAGATGCCGGTGACGATCTGGTTGACCAAGATCAGCAGCGCCAGCGAACCGAAGTAGTACCAGATGTTGAAGTTCTTCGGCGCGTAATACTCGCTGACGTGCTTGCGGTAGACCGGCATCAGGCCCGGCGCGCGGGCGTTGACCCAGTCGGCCAGTCCGGTGGCGGTGCGGGAAAGGATATTGGCCATGATCAAGCCGCCCCCTGCGGATCAACGCCGATGATGATGGTGTTGTCGTCCTGGTAATGGTGCGGCGGCACCAGCAGGTTGATCGGTGCCGGAACATCCTTGAACACGCGACCGGACATATCGAAACGCGACTTGTGGCAGGGGCAGAAGTAGCCGCCCTTCCACTGCGGGTCGTAGGGCTCGGGGCGGATCTCGGCGACCATTTCCGGCGAACAGCCCAGATGGGTGCACAGCCCGACCAGCACCGAAACCTCGGCCTTGATCGAACGGAATTCGGGATTCTGCTTGAGCACGTACTCGGGCTGCTGTTCCTTCTCGCCCGACTCGGGATCCTTCAGGCGGCCGTCCAGCCCGTGCAGCGCATCGAGGATGGCCTTGGAGCGCTTGACGATCCAGATCGGCTGCCCACGCCACTCCATGACCAGACGCTGGCCTTCCTGGAGCGCACTGATGTCGGCAATCACCGGGGCACCGGCCAGTTTGGCGCGGGCGCTGGGATTCCAGGACTTGATGAACGGTACCGCTGCAAATCCGACGCCGACCGCTCCGACCACCGCAGTGGTTGCTGAGAGAAACCGCCGACGTCCAGTGTTGACTGGATCGTTTACCCCATCGTTGGCCATCCGGCACTCCGATATTGATTTAGGTAGCTTGAGGCTGCCAGCAGACCGGTGGGGGCCAGTCCACATTGAATCAGCCGCGAGTGTAGCTGAACCGAAGTCGGCCACACAACGCGGTACTACGGAACGACATTACCCCGACAGTACGGCATCAGGTACCACCGGCGCCATGGGTTATTGCTGGGTGGCGACCGCACTTCGATAGCGGTCGGCCAATACGGCCACCCGCTTCACGTAATACTGGGTCTCGCTGTAAGGGGGCACGCCGCCATGACGGGCTACCGCGCCCTCGCCCGCGTTGTAGCCCGCGGCGGCGAGGGTCAGGTCGCCATTGAAGCGTTTGAGCAGCCAGGACAGGTACTGCACGCCGCCGCGGATGTTCTGCGAAGCATCATAGGAATCACTGACCCCGAAGCGACGCGCGGTGGGCGGCATCAGCTGCATCAGGCCCTGCGCGCCGGCCCGGCTCAGCGCCAGTGGGTTGTAGGCGGACTCGGCATGGATGATCGCGCGCACGATCGCTTCTTCCACCCCGAACTCCCGGGCGGCCGCGGCGATCTCGCTCTGATAGGCCGTGGTGTTGAGGCGGACCGAGCCGAAGTTGACCGAGGGGTTCGCGCCACAGGCATAGCAGCGTTCGATGAAGGTGTAATGGATGGTGCGGACCTGCCCGAGGCTGGCCATCTGGGCCGGACGTGCGCTGGTGTAATGGCGCACGCCGTCCTTCATATACGAATAGAGCTGACCGCTGCGGACCTGCCCAGCCTTGCCAGCTGCGGGGGCCCGGGTGGGCGGCGCGGTCAGCACGGTGGCCGGAGCCGGAACCGGAGCGGGCGTGATCGCGGTGGCGACCGTGGCGGTATCGGCCCGGACCGGCGCGGCGGTGCCCCCCGCTGCAGGTGTGGCGCTGGCGATCTGGGCGACCGGGGTCGGCACGGGCGGCGCGGGCGGCGCAGTCGGGGCCCGGCGGGGCGCGCTGCGGTCGGGCCGGTAGCTGCTGATCACGCTGCAGCTGGCCCCGCCCACGCGCTTGCTCACATAGCTGGGAATGCCGTCGGCACCAACACACTTGTACAGGGTGCCCGCACTGGCCGGCATAGCGGTCAGCGCAGCCAAGGCCAGCGCAGCGATCCCCAACATCCCCTTCATGAGCGGGAGTGTCCCCAATTCGCCGGGGATTGCCAAGGGGGGCGCCCGACCCAGCTACAATGGCCTGCTCACCGCAGCCATCCGGCTGCCTGCCCGCCCACCCGACTGGAATAAGCGCCATGACCGGGACGCCAGCTTCGACCGCGCCGACTTCGGCCGGTTCTGCCTTGCCTGCCTCTGCTCCGCCCAGCTCCGCCCCCCGCCCCGATCTGCTCCCCCTGCCCGGCGCCACGCCGCAGGTGACCGGTCCGGTGCGCGGCAAGCTGTACATCAAGACCCACGGTTGCCAGATGAACGAGTACGACTCGACCAAGATGGCCGCCGTGCTCGCCGCCTCGGAAGGGCTGGAACTCACCGACGACCCGGCCGAGGCCGACGTGTTGTTGATGAACACCTGCTCGATCCGCGAGAAGGCCCAGGAGAAGGTGTTCAGCCAGCTGGGTTACTGGAAGGCACTGAAGAACAACGGCCGTGGCGTGATCATCGGGGTCGGCGGCTGCGTGGCTTCGCAGGAAGGCGAGGCGATCATCAAGCGCGCGCCACACGTGGACCTGGTGTTCGGCCCGCAGACCCTGCACCGCCTGCCGGAGCTGATCCGCCAGCGCCGTGAATCGGGCAAATCGCAGGTGGACATCAGCTTCCCGGAGATCGAGAAGTTCGATGCCCTGCCCGAGCCGCGTGCCGAGGGTGCCTCCGCGTTCGTCTCGATCATGGAAGGCTGCTCGAAGTACTGCTCGTTCTGCGTGGTGCCCTATACCCGCGGCACCGAGGTCAGCCGCCCGTTCGAGGACGTGGTGGTGGAAGTGGCGCAGCTGGCCGCGCAGGGTGTGCTGGAGATCAACCTGCTCGGCCAGAACGTCAACGCCTACCGCGGCCCGTATGGCGACGGCGAGTTCGCCGACCTGGGCCTGCTGATCCGCACCATCGCCGAGATCGACGGCGTCGGCCGGATCCGCTTCACCACCTCGCACCCGCTGGAGTTCAGCGATTCGCTGATCGATGCCTACCGTGATGTGCCGCAGCTGGCCAACTTCCTGCACCTGCCCGTGCAGGCCGGCAGCGACCGCGTGCTCTCGGCGATGAAGCGTGGCTACACCGCGCTGGAGTTCAAGTCCAAAATCCGCAAGCTGCGCGCGGTGCGTCCGGACATCTCGATCAGCTCGGATTTCATCGTCGGTTTCCCCGGCGAGACCGATGCCGAGTTCGAAAAGACCATGAAGCTGATCGAGGACGTGGGTTTCGACCAGAGCTTCTCCTTCATCTACTCGCGCCGCCCGGGCACGCCCGCCGCCGATCTGGAAGACACCACCCCCGATGCGGAAAAGCACGCGCGCCTGTCGCGCCTGCAGGCCCGGATCAACGAGCAGGCTGCAGCCATCTCGGAAAAGATGGTCGGCACCGTGCAGACCGTGCTGGTGGAGGGTCCGTCCAAGCGCAACCCGAACGAGTTGACCGGCAAGAGCGAGAACATGCGCTCGGTGAATTTCCCGGGGCACCCACGCCTGATTGGCCAGTTCGTGGATGTGGTGATCACCGAGGCGTACAGCAACTCGCTGCGCGCGCGGATGGTGACGGCAGACTGAGCTCAATGGCCGGACCGCGGTCCGGCCATCGTTGACGCTTTTTTGACCACGCAATCGAACCCGTTGCCGCAGTAGGGCTGGCGCCACCTATCCACAGGTTGCTGCACCGGCATTGCACAGCCCCTGTGGAAAACCACTTTCCGCCGGTGCTGTAGCGGCAGCCCCACACCCGCGCTACCCTGTTCTCCCTTTCCCTGCTTGCGGCCCGGTCGGCTGGACCGGCGGCCGCCGGACGCAATGACCGCACTCGCACAACGCGACTTCACCCTCACCCCGGAAGACAACGAGCGCCTGGCCAACATGGCCGGTCCGTTCGATGAACATCTCCGTCAGGTGGAACTCAAACTCGGCGTGGAAATCGCCAACCGTGGCCACGTGTTCCGCGTGACCGGCCCAAAGGCCGTGGTGGCCGACGCGCAGGCGCTGATCGAAGCGCTGTACGCCGAAGCCGGCGACGTGGTGTTCGACAGCCATGCCATCCACCTGCGGCTGAACCAGGCCAACGTGGAGCATGTGGTCGAGCGCGCCTACGAGGCCCAGGACGTGGCGATCAAGGTCAAGCGCGGCACCGTGCGCGGCCGCGGCGCCAACCAGGCCCGCTACCTGCATCAGATCACCACGCACGACATCAACTTCGGCATCGGCCCGGCCGGCACCGGCAAGACCTTCCTGGCCGTGGCCAGCGCGGTGGAAGCGCTCAATGAAGCGCGCGTGCAGCGCCTGATTCTGGTCCGCCCGGCGGTGGAGGCCGGCGAGAAGCTGGGCTTCCTGCCCGGCGACCTGAGCCAGAAGGTGGACCCGTACCTGCGCCCGCTGTACGACGCGCTGTACGAAATGCTCGGCGTGGAGAAGGTGCTCAAGCTGCTGGAGAAGAACGTCATCGAGATCGCGCCGCTGGCCTACATGCGCGGCCGCACGCTCAACGATGCGTACGTGATCCTGGACGAAGCGCAGAACACCACGGTCGAACAGATGAAGATGTTCCTGACCCGCCTGGGCTTCGGCTCCACGGCCGTGGTGACCGGCGACCTCACCCAGACCGATCTGCCCAAGCACGTGAAGTCCGGCCTGCGCGATGCGATCGATGTGCTGCGTGATGTCGAGGGCGTGAGCTTCACCTTCTTCGAAGCGCGCGACGTGGTCCGTCACCCGCTGGTGGCCCGCATCGTCAGCGCCTACGACCGCCGCGATCTGCAGCAGGTCCAACCCGGAGCGACCCCATGACCCGTGGTCCCGTGCGACTGGACGTCGCCATCAGCTACGCCCTGCCCCGGGCCGGCCTGCCCTCGGCGGTGAGCTTCCGCAAGTGGGTGGCCGCCGCACTGAAGGGCCGCATCCGCGAGGCCGACCTGGCGATCCGTCTGGTCGATGCCAAGGAAGGGCAGTCCTTGAACCGGCACTACCGCGGCAAGGATTACGCGACCAACGTGCTCAGCTTCCCGGCCGAACTGCCGGAGGGCCTGCCCAAGGGCGTGAAATTCCCACTGCTGGGCGATCTGGTGATCTGCGCCCCGGTGGTCGCCCGCGAGGCCGACGAGCAGGGCAAGGCGCTCAACGCCCACTACGCGCACCTGACCGTGCACGGCGTGCTGCATCTGCTCGGCTGGGACCATGAGGACGAGAAAGAAGCCGACGCCATGGAACAACTCGAGCGGGACATCCTGGCCGAGCTGGGCATTGCCGATCCGTATGCCGGCGAACGCTGAGCGTCCCCTGCGTTGCGTGCACTGATTGCTCAACCATACAAGGATGTATGCCGCCATGCTGGTTCCTGATCGTCGCTCTGTACTGGGCCCCGTGCTGCTCGCACTGTCGTGGGTGGGATTGCTGTACGCCGCGATCGGTGCCCCCGGGCTCGCCGCGCTGACGCCGGCCGGCCGTGACCCGGGCGCGCTGCAGCTGGGCATGCTTGCGCTGTCGGCGGTGATCGCCGTGCTGTCGTTGGCGCCCGCGCGAAGCTGGTGGGCGGCGCGGCAGCGACGCGCCCCCTTGTCCGCCGCATGGGCCGGACGTCTGGCCGGCCTGGCTGCCGGCGTGTTCGTGCTGGGCACGCTGACCTGCGTGGTGGCGGGCCTGATCCTGCCGCATCTGCTGGCCGGTGCTGACGAAGCGACCCTCAGCGCCGCCGGCCTGAGCGTGGTGATCTGGTCGGGGCTGGCGGCCGCGCTGGTGGCGCCGCTGGGCTGGCGCACGCTGTATCGCTGGTCACGTCGCGACGGCGCCTCCCCGGCGCAGTCATCGACCTTCCACGCGCGGCCGGTGCAGGTCGCGCTCCTGTTCGTCCTTGCCGCTGCATTCGCCCTGGTGTTCGGGCGCGCGCTACTGTCGGCCACCGCCGACGGGCCGGGCGCGCTGCATCTGGCTGCCGCGGCCCTGGTGCTGTGGGCGGCGGGAATCGCGGTGGTCACCTTCTCCGCCACCCTGCGCTGGCTGTTCCGCCGTCGTTGACGCCTGCCACCGCCGGCCGGTGCCGGCTATGATCGTCGCCGCGTCCGTGCGCTGCACGCCTTAGTTGATGGACCTGTTCCGATGATCCCGTTCCGATGTGCCTGCCTGGGCCTGCTCGCCCTGCTGCCCACCCCGGCCTTCGCCGAGGCGGCGCCGCTGGACCTGCCCTCCTTGATTGAATGCCGCAAGAGCGTGAGCGATTACGATGCCGTCGCCCCGGTCGTGGCCGACCCGCTCAAGGCGGTCGCCAACGGCCTGCAGCCGCTGCCGCAGACCAACCAGTTCATGACCGAATTCCGCCTGGCCGCCCCGATCACGGTGTTCGGCGAGCGTGCCGAGTACATCACGGTGGCCGGCGCCAGCATCATGGCGATCCTGGACCTGGCCGACCCACGCCCGCTGGCCAAGCGCCTGGCCCTGGAAGACGGCGTGGATACCCCGGCGAAGTTCATGGCCGGGCGCGAGCTGGTCAGCCGCGACGTCACCGACCCGCGTACGGGCGAGGCCCTGATCGAATCGGTGATCCTGAGCCTGTCCACGGTCAAATCCCACCCCGGCAAGACCTTGGCCGGCTGTACCTACAGCCTGGACCTGCCACCGGAGGAAGACACCCCACCGGCGGATTCACGCCCGGCCCCCTTGCCGGGCGTGAATC
>NZ_JASCOO010000103.1:0-14503 GCF_029959485.1 Stenotrophomonas sp. PS02301 | reverse complement strand
TGGGGGCCCCCGCCGGGGGGGGGTGCCCGTTAACCCCCCCCCCCGTTGGGGGTGGCTCTACCGAGCGTTGACCCTCCGGGTCAAAGCTCCTCGACCACCACGTTGCGATTGGTGTAGATGCAGATGTCACCGGCGATGTTGATCGATTCGGTGGCGATCGTGCGGGCATCCAGTTCGGTATGCGCCATCAGCGCGCGGGCGGCCGAGAGGGCATAGGAGCCACCGGAGCCGATCGCGATGATGCCGTCTTCCGGTTCGATCACATCACCGGTGCCGCTGATGATCAGCGAGGTGTCCTTGTCGGCGACGGCGAGCAGCGCTTCGAGCTTGCCCAGGCGGCGCTCGGTGCGCCAATCCTTGGCCAGTTCCACCGCAGCGCGCTGCAGCTGGCCGTGCTTTTCCAGCTTGGCCTCGAACAGCTCGAACAGGGTGAAGGCATCGGCGGCAGCGCCGGCGAAACCGGCCAGCACCTGTCCCTCGCGACCCAGCCGGCGTACCTTGCGGGCGTTGCCCTTCATCACCGTGTGGCCGAGCGTGACCTGGCCATCGCCGGCGACGGCGACATGCCCATTGCGCCGCACCGAGATGATGGTGGTGGCATGAAATACGTTGGGGTTCTGACTGGGGTCCATGGAGCCTCCGGGGTGACAAAGACTGAGGTGGGGTCGCTGCCCGACGCTTCAACCCGCCCTGCCCTGCGCCCGGATGCCGCAGCGGATCGATTCAGCTTTCGTTGCCGCTCTTGCGGCGCTTGGCACGCGGGTGCGCAGCGTCGTAGACCTTGGCCAGATGCTGGAAATCCAGGTGGGTGTAGATCTGCGTGGTGGCGATATCGGCATGGCCGAGCAGCTCCTGCACACCGCGCAGATCACCGGAGGACTCCAGGATGTGGCTGGCGAAGCTGTGCCGCAGCATATGCGGGTGTACGTGTTTGAACAGGCCCTGGCGCTGGGCGAGCTGACGGATGCGGATCTGCACGGCGCGCTGGGTGATGGGCCCGCCCTTGCGCCCGGGAAATACCGGTGCGGTGGCCGCGCCGCCGCTGTCGGCCCGCCAGCCCTGCAGCGCGGTGCGCGCGTGCGAACCGATCGGCACGCGGCGCTCGCGGTTGCCCTTGCCCAGCACGTTGACCAGACCGGTATCGAAATCCAGGTCGCGCCAGATCAGCGCGCACAGTTCGCTCAGGCGCAGCCCGGAGGAATAGAACAGCTCCAGCAGCGCGCGATCGCGCAGGCCGAGCGGTGCATCGGTGGGCAGTTCGACCAGCTGCACGGCTTCATCGGCATCGAGCACCTGCGGCAGTTTGCGCGGCGCCTTGGGTGCTTTCAGGCCCGTGGCCGGATTGGCGGCGATGCGGTGGTGCTTGAGCAGCCACGCGTAGAAACTGCGGCACGCCGAAAGCCTGCGCTGCAGCGAGGTGGGCGACAGCCCGCGGCGGTGTTCGGCAGCGATGAACTGGCGCAGCTGCGCACTGTCCAGCGTATCGATCACCGCCCCCTGGCCCTCCGACCACGCCGCGAGTGCATCCAGATCGCGACGGTAGGCATCCAGCGTGTGCGCCGACATGCGGCGCTCCACTTGAAGGTGCGACAGGAAGTCCTGCGCGGTGCTCACGACGACTCCGCTCAACGGGCTGTCAGGGCGACGGGAAACGCTGCAGCGCAACGACCAGCGATTCACCCATCATGCGCAGGAACAGCGTGCCCATACCCGGGTAGAACCGATTGCCGTCATGGCTGCCGACCGCGATCAGGCCGACACCCGGCAGCGGCAACAGCGCGCTGGACTGCACTTCCTCGGCGCGGCCGGCGTACAGCACGGTGTTCTTTTCTGGCTGCAGGCGGCCGCAGATCGGTTCGCCATCCTTGAGGCAATCGCGGAACACACCCAGCAGCGGGCTGCTCTCCTCGATCACCTGCAACCACGGCGCCTGTTCCAGCCCGGCGACGGGATGCAGCACGATCAGCCGGACCAGATCCCCGGCGAAATCCTCTTCCAGCGAGGCGGCCATCGCCCGCAGAGTGTCCGCCGCCGAGTCCTGTTTCATCAGTGCCAGGGTCAGCTGGTGCGTGCGCACGGCCAAGCGCTCGTTGATCTGCGCGTTGGCGGCCAGATCGGCCAGCCGTCGCGACAGCTCACGGTTCTTGTCGCGCAGCACCTCCAGCTGATAGCTGGCCAGTGACGCGGTGGGGCCGTCATCGCGCGGCACCACCAGGGTCAGGGCCAGGTCCGGGAACTGCTTCAGGAAGGTCGGATGCCGACGCAGCCAGGCGGCTACTTCGTGCGACCCGATTTTCTCGGCGGTCTCGCTCATGCGTTCCACTCTCCATCAAAGACGAAGGCTGCGGGTCCAGACATCACGATCTGTGCATCGTCGGCCGGCCAGCGGATGCGCAGGTCGCCGCCGGGCAGCGACATCGTGGCATCGCGCTGCAGGCGACCGCGCTGCATCATCACCACGGCCGCGGCGCAGGCGCCACTGCCGCAGGCCAGGGTTTCGCCGGCGCCGCGCTCGTACACACGCAGGCGCGCGTGCTGCGGACTGAGCACCTGCACGAAACCGACGTTGACCGATTTCGGGAACGAGGCGTGCTGCTGCAGCAGCGGGCCCAAACGCTCGACCGGGGCGGCATCCACCAGGCCCACTTCGATCACGGCGTGCGGGTTGCCCATCGAAACCGCGCCGAAGCGCACCGTGTCGCCCTGCAGCGGCAGCAGATATTCCTCGCGGGCGCGGGCGAAGCCGATCAGCGGCACGTTCTCCGGCTCGAACCGCGGCACGCCCATGGCTACCGCGTACTGGTCTTCGCCCAGCCGTTCGACTGCATGGGTGGTGACCGGGCTATCGATCGCGAAGGTGCTGCCGGTGGCGGCGCCATCGCGCACCAGCCAGGCCGCCACGCAGCGCGCGCCGTTGCCACATTGCTCGGAGCTGCTGCCATCGGCATTCCAGATCCGGTACGAGGCGACCGAGCCGTCTGCCTTGGGCGGCTCGATGGTCAGGATCTGGTCGCAGCCCACGCCGGTGTGGCGATCGGCCAGACGCGCGGCCAGCGCAGCATCCGGCGGCGCGCGGCCATCGCGCAGGTCCAACACCACGAAATCATTGCCGGCGCCATGCATCTTGGTGAAGCGCAGCGCCGCGGCGGTGTTCGACTTACTCATTCCCGTCATTGGCCTTCAGCGCCGGGGCTTGAACGGGATCAGGAACCACCGGGGAATCGGTATCGGCATCGGCGGCCGGCGGCGTGGCGTCGTCGGCGGCCGGTTCAACCAGCTGTTCTTCGACCGGGACCGGCTTCTGCGGCAGGACCAGCGGGCCCTTGTTGCCACAGGCCGACAGCACCAGCAGCGCCGAGGCGGCCAGCGTCAGGGAGATGAGGGTACGGGGAGATGTCTTCATCCTCCGAGTATAGCCGCGGTGTTTGGGCGCTTGGGTGCCGGCTGGATGAACGGGCAGCGCAGCAATCACACCCTTGGCGGCAGCGGCCGGGACCACAGCCACAGCGCCACGCAGGTCATGCTGCCGATGGAGAGCCACTTCACCCATGCGATCGGCACGCACCACAGCATGATGCCCGCGCACACCGCCATGGTCAGGGTCGCCATTCCTTTGCCGCGGCGGCTGACCGCGCCGTGCGCCTGCCAGTTGCGGATCGCCGGGCCGAACTGCGGGTGCGCCAGCAGGCGGTTGTGCAGGCGCTCGGAGCCACGCGAGGCGGCCCAGGCCGAGATCAGGATGAACACGGTGGTGGGCAGGCCCGGTACGAAGATGCCAACGATGCCGGTGCCCAGGCTGACATAGGCAAGCAGCCACCACGCCCAGCGGAAACGCACCCGTCGCCGCTCAGCCGGCGCGTCGGAAACCATGGGGCGTTCGGACCGGGACATGGTGCCAGCATAGCGACCCGGACGGGCCGCCGCGATGGCGGCCTCACTACGCTGGCCGACGACACCGGATCGCCGGCCAGCGACCGGCATTACCGGCCCTGGGTCACGCCGAGCTGGTCAAGCACGAACGCGTACGACTCGGCCAGTTCGTGATAACGCTGGAAGCGGCCGGATTTGCCGCCGTGGCCGGCGTCCATATTGGTGCGGAACACGATCGGGAAGTGGCCGGTGTTGTCATCGCGCAGCTTGGCCACCCACTTGGCCGGCTCCCAGTACTGCACCTGCGAATCCCACAGGCCGGTGCCGACGAACAGCGCCGGGTAGGCCTGCCTGCTGACGTTGTCATACGGCGAATACGTGAGCATGTAGTCGTAGTACTCGCGCTGCTCCGGGTTGCCCCACTCGTCGTACTCGTTGGTGGTCAGCGGGATGCTGGCGTCGAGCATGGTGGTGACCACATCGACGAACGGCACCTGGGCGACCATCACGCGATAGTCCTGCGGCGCCTGGTTGGCCACCGCGCCCATCAGCAGGCCACCGGCGCTGCCACCGGAGGCGGCGACGCGATCCTTGGCCGCATAGCCCTGGCGGACCAGCTCGCGGGTGACATCGACGAAATCGTTGAAGGTGTTCTGCTTCTTGAGCAGCTTGCCGTCCTCATACCACGCACGGCCCATTTCCTGGCCGCCGCGGATGTGGGCGATGGCATACACCACGCCGCGATCCAGCAGGCTGACCACGGTCTGGTTGAAGCCCGGGTCCATCGACATGCCGTAGCTGCCGTAGGCGTACTGGTACAGCGCGCCGGTGCCGTCCTTCTTGAAACCGTTGCGGTACACCAGCGACACCGGCACCTTGACGCCATCGCGGGCCGTCACCCACACGCGCTCGGTGGTGTACTGCGACGGGTCATAGCCGATCACCGGCTGCTGCTTGAGCTGGCGGCGTTCACCGGTGACGGTGTTGAGCTCGTAGGTGGTGGTCGGCGTGGTCAGCGAGGTGTAGGCGTAACGCAGCCACGGGGTATCGTGCTCGCTGTTGGCGGCCAACCCCATCGAGTAGGCGGGCTCATCCGCCTTGACGTAATCCTGGCGGCCATCCGGGAACAGCAGGCGCACGCGTTCCAGGCCGTTGGAGCGCTCGGCGATCGCGGTGAAGCCGTCGAACAGTTCGAAGCCTTCGATCAGCACGGCGTCATCGTGCGCGACCCAGTCTTTCCACTGGCTGCGCGCGGTGGCGTCGCTGGGCGCGGTGACGATCTTGAAGTTCTTCGCGTCCGCAGCGTTGGTGCGGATCACCCAACGGCCGTTGAAGTGGTCGGCATCGTATTCCACGTCGCGCGCACGCGGCGCCAGCACCGTGAACGCCTGCGGAGCGGCAGCCGGGGCGTAGCGGGTTTCCGAGCTCACCGTGCTGTGCAGCTCGATGGTCAGGAAACGGTCATCGCGGGTGCGGCCGACGCCCATGTAGAAGCTGTCGTCCTTCTCTTCATACACGAGCACGTCGCTGCTGGCCGGAGTGCCCAGGACGTGCTTTTTGACGCGCACCGTGAGCAGGGTGTCCGGATCATTCTCGACATAGAACAGGGTGCGGTTGTCATCGGCCCAGACCACATTGGGCGAGACGTTCTCGATGCGATCCGGCAGCACCTCACCGGTACGCAGGTCCTTGAAACGGATCACGTACTGGCGGCGGCCGACATCGTCTTCGGCCCAGGCCAGCAGGTGGTTGTCCTGGCTGACATCGGCATCGCCCACGTTGAAGTAGCCCTTGCCCTCGGCCATCGTGTTGATGTCGAGCAGGATTTCTTCCGGCGCTTCCATGCTGCCCTTGCGGCGCGCCTGGATCGGGTAATCCTTGCCGGTTTCGAAGCGGGTGTAATACCAGTAGCCGCGGTCACGCGAGGGCACGCTGGCATCGTCCTGCTTGATGCGGGCGACGATCTCCTTGTACAGGGTGTCTTCCAGCGGCTTGAGCGGGGCCACCACCTGATCGGTATAGGCGTTCTCCGCATTCAGATAGGCCAGCATCTTCGTGTCTTCGCGCTTGTCGTCGCGCAGCCAGTAGTAATCGTCGCTGCGGGTCGCGCCAAAGGGAGCCTTCACCGTGTGCGGGTGCTTCTCGGCGTCGGGCGGGGTCAGCGCGGGGGCGGCGTGCACGTTGGAGGTCATGAGGCTGGCAACCAGTAAACAAAGGGCGGGTTTCACGAGATAAGGCTCCTGGCGGGGGAATGCAATGGCGTCCGTGTCCGTGCAGTCTGTGCTGGCGGGTAGGCCAGCAGCAAGCGTGTCGTTGGTCACTGCGCCTATCATCAGGCCATGGATACTTCCCGCACGCCCCCGACCGGCACCGGCTACAGCCGCCGCAGCCAGGACATCGAACCCTTCCACGTGATGTCGCTGCTGGCCCGCGCGCAGGCGCTGGAGCAGGCCGGCCACGATGTGATCCACCTGGAGATCGGCGAGCCGGACTTCACCACCGCTGCACCGATCGTGCGCGCCGGCCAGGCCGCCCTGGCAGCCGGCCACACCCGCTACACCGCGGCCCGCGGCCTGCCCGCGCTGCGCGAGGCGATTGCGGGCTTCTACCAGGACCGCTACCAGGTGCAGATCGACCCCGAGCGGATCCTGGTCACCCCGGGTGGCTCGGGCGCGCTGTTGCTGGCCAGCAGTCTGCTGGTCGATCCCGGCAAGCACTGGTTGCTGGCCGATCCCGGCTACCCGTGCAACCGGCACTTCCTGCGGTTGGTGGAAGGGGCCGCGCAGCTGGTGCCGGTCGGGCCGGAGACGGCCTACCAGCTGACGCCGGAGCTGGTGGCACGGCAGTGGAACGCGGACAGCGTCGGTGCGCTGGTCGCCTCGCCGGCCAATCCGACCGGCACCGTGCTCTCGGCGGCGCAGCTTGCCGCGCTGTCGCAGTCGCTGAAGGCACGCGGCGGGCATCTGGTGGTGGATGAGATCTACCACGGCCTCACCTACGGCATGGACGCGGCCAGCGTGCTGCAGGTCGATGACGAGGCGTTCGTCCTCAACAGCTTCTCGAAGTATTACGGGATGACCGGCTGGCGCCTGGGCTGGCTGGTCGCGCCGCCGCAGGCGGTGCGTGAGCTGGAGAAGCTCGCGCAGAATCTGTACATCAGCGCCTCCAGCATCGCCCAGCATGCCGCGCTGGCCTGTTTCGAGCCGGCGTCCATCGCGATTTTCGAACAGCGCCGCGCCGCGTTCCGCGCGCGTCGCGATTACCTGCTGCCGGCGCTGCGTGCGCTCGGCTTCCGCATCGAAGTGGAGCCGGAAGGCGCGTTCTATCTCTACGCCGACGTGAGTGCGTTCACCGGTGACGCGCAGGCGTTCTGTGCGCATTTCCTGGAAACGGAGCATGTGGCGTTCACCCCAGGCCTGGACTTTGGCCACCACCGCGCCAACGCGCATGTGCGGCTGGCCTACACGCAGGACGTGCCGCGCCTGGAAGAGGCGGTGCGCCGGATCGCGCGCGGGCTGGAGACATGGGTGCGTTGAGCGGCCCATAAAAAAACGCCACGCATCGCTGCGTGGCGCTGAAAATGGGGTGGAGCCAACCTGACGCCCCACCACCCGGAGTCCACCCCAGGGGGCTACAACGTCCGCGGCAGGCTCACTCCCTGCCGGCTGCTCGACTGCCCCTGGCTGTCGAGCACCCCGAGCTTACTTGGAGAGCTGCTCCCACAGGAAGCTATAGGCCAACGCCGACATATGCGCGGCCTGCGCATTGTTCGCCGCGCCGCCGTGACCGCCTTCGATATTCTCGTAGTAGGTCACGTCCTTTCCGGCGTCGATCATCATCGCCGCCATCTTGCGGGCATGCGCCGGATGCACGCGGTCATCGCGGGTGGAGGTGGTGAACAGCACCGGCGGGTAGGTCTTGCTGGCGTCGAACAGGTGGTACGGCGAGAAGGTCTTGATGAACGCCCAATCGGCCGTGTCCGGATTGCCGTATTCGGCCATCCACGACGCGCCGGCCAGCAGGTGGCTGTAGCGCTTCATGTCCAGCAGCGGCACCTGGATCACCACCGCGCCGAACAGTTCCGGGTACTGGGTCAGCATGTTGCCGGTGAGCAGGCCACCGTTGCTGCCGCCCTGCACGCCCAGGTGCTTGGCCGAGGTGATCTTGCGGCTGACCAGATCGCGGGCGACCGCGGCCATGTCTTCGTAGGCCTTGTGACGGTTCTGCTTGAGCGCCGCCTGGTGCCAGCGCGGGCCATACTCGCCACCGCCACGGATGTTGGCGACCACGTAGACACCGCCCTTCTCCAGCCACGCGCGGCCCATGCCACCGGAGTAGGACGGGGTCAGCGAGATCTCGAAGCCACCGTAGCCGTACAGCAGGGTCGGGTTGGAGCCGTCCAGCTTCATGTCCTTGCGGTGCACCACGAAGTACGGCACGCGGGTGCCATCCTTGCTGGTGGCGAAGTGCTGCTCGATCACCTTGCCGTCGGCGTTGAAGAACGTCGGCATGGTCTTGAGCACTTCAGGCTGCTTGCCGATCTCGGCGATGGCCAGGGTGGTCGGGGTCAGGTAATCGGTGACGGTCATCCACACCGCATCGCTGTCATCGGCGTCGACCGCACTGACGGCCACGGTGCCGAACGACGGCGCGCCGGTGAAGGCCGTCGTCTTCCAGCCGCTGTCGCCCGGCGTCAGCACGCTCAGGCGGCTTTTGACGTCGTCCAGCACGTTCAGGACCAGATGGTTCTTGGTCCAGCTGGTGCCGGCCAGCGAGGTGGTGTCGGTCGGCGCGAACAGCACGTCGAAATCACGCTTGCCGGCGAGGTAATTGTCCAGCTTGGTGGCCAGCAGCGAACCGGCGGTGTAGGTCTTGCCGCCAACGGTCCACGGCTCACGCAACTCCAGGGTCAGCCATTGTTTGCGCAGGCCCTTCTCGGCCGAGTTCGGCGCATCGATCTTGGTCAGCGTGCCATCGTCGGCGCGCAGGTAGATCTCGTTGTTGTAGAAGGCCAGCGTGCGGCTGACCAGGTTGCGCTCGTAGCCGGGGGTATCGTCGTGCATGGCCGCGATGTACATGTCATCGGGCTTGCCCTCGTACACCATCGAAGCGGAGGCCATCGGGGTGCCGCGCTTCCACAGCTTGGCCACGCGCGGATACCCCGAGGTGGTCATCGTGCCGGCACCGAAATCGGTATAGACGAACACCGTGTCACGGTCGATCCAGTTCAGGCCACCCTTGGATTCGGGGCGGAAGAAGCCGTCCTTGATCCAGGTCTTGTTGGCCAGATCGAACTCGCGGGTGACATCGGCATCGGCGCCGCCGCGCGACAGCGCGATCAGGCAGCGCGAATAATCCGGGCGCAGGCAATCCGCGCCGTGCCAGACCCAGTTCTCGCCCTCGGCCTTGTTCAGTGCATCCAGATCCAGCACGGTTTCCCACTGCGGCGAGGCCTTGCGGTACTCGGCCAGGGTGGTGCGACGCCAGAGGCCGCGCTCGTGCTGCTTGTCCTTCCAGAAGTTGTAGTAGTAGTCACCGATCTTCTGCACGCCCGGAATCTTGGCGTCGGAATCGAGCACCTCGCGGATGCTGGTCTCCATCTGCTTGAACGCCGGGGTCGCGGCCAAGCGGCCTTCGGACCTGGCGTTCTGTTCCTTGACCCACGCCAGCGGCTTGTCGCCGGTGACGTCTTCAAGCCAGGCGTACTTGTCCGCCGGGGCGTCAGCGGCCATGGCAGTTCCCGCCGCCCCGGCGGAGATCAGACCTGCCACCAGGCAGGCGGAAGCGAATCGTGACATTGGAGCTCCAGACAGTCATAGCCTTGGGACGCTATCACACCGGCTGGCCGCGGCTCACGTGTCGAAGGTCAGGCCGCGCCGGACGCGCGAGCGGGCGGCTGCGACGTCGCGCCTGCGGGCCCCGGCGGCGGCGCGCGCCGTGGGTGAGCAGGCCGGCCAGCGGCAGGCGGAAGCGATGCAGGCTCCACCAGGCCATCAGCGGCATGCCGATCAGCCACATCGGCAGCCAGCCGATCCACTCGCTATGCCCCCGCGCGGCGGGCCAGACCAGGACCAAAGCCATCCCGGCAAGGACGGCCTGCCTGACGCAGCGCAGCACGCGGGGATCGGGACGGTCGGACGAACGTGGGGAAGACGACAGGGTCATGACACAGCTCCGTGCGAAAGTGATGCGTCACCTTGCCGCGCCGCCATCTCAAGGGCTGCGACCTTGCAGGGGACGCGACAGGTGGGATGTCCGGCGAGCGGCTGCATGAATCGGTCACACAACCGCTGCGCCGGCATTGACGTTCTCCGCTGTCCCACCCACCATGCCTCTGCCAGCCACTGGAGCCACCCGCCGCATGTCTTCGAACCGCCCGCTTCGCGCTGTCCTGTTGGTCTCCTCGCTGGCATTGCTGTCAGCCTGTGCGTTCCGCCATGAGACCAAACCGGAACCCGCGCCGACCCCGGTCGCGGTCGACAGCGCCAATGCGCCGATCGACCTGCAGCGGTTCATGGGCACCTGGTATGTGATCGGCCGCGTGCCGAACCCGGTCGAGCGTGGCCACGTCGGCAGCGTCAATCAGTTCCGCCTGCGCGGCGACCAGAAAGTATCCATCACCTACCGCTACCGCGATGGCTTCTCCGAGCCGCAGCAGGAACTGACCGTCCGCGCCTCGGTGGACGAGAAGAGCGGCAACCACAACTGGCGCACCTGGTTCTACAAGATCGTGCCGACCCATACCCGCGTACTGGAAGTGGCGCCGGATTATTCGTGGGCGATGCTCGGCTACCCGGGCCGCGAGATGGCCTGGATCTTCGCGCGCCAGCCGGACATGGACAAAGAGCTCTACAAGGAGCTCGCCACCCGCCTGCGTGACGATTACGGGGTCAACACCGACAAGCTCAAGCGCGTGCCGCAGCACCCCGAGCAGGTGGACCGGCTGGGCTTTGAAGTGCCTAACGTCCGGTAAGGGCGGCGGTCAGGCCGCCTCGCGCGGCTGCACCCTGCGCTCGATTTCCTGACGGGTCGGCAGCGTCTTCAGATCGTACTCGGCCTGGAGGGCCAGCCACGACGCGGCGTCGAGGATGGCGTACCGACCAACGGTCGGTACCGAGCGGTTATTTCCGGCTGTAGTGCGAGACCAGGCGGTCGCCGATCATCTGCAGGATCTGCACCAGCACCAGCAGCAGGACCACGGTGACCAGGGCCACGTCGGTGTGCGAGCGCTGGTAGCCATCGCGGAAGGCCAGGTCGCCCAGGCCGCCCGAGCCGATCGCGCCGCCCATCGCGGTGAAGCCGATCAGCGCGATCACCGTGACCGTGGCGCCGGCGATCAGGCCCGGTCGCGCTTCGGGCAGCAGCACCCGGGTGACCAGCTGCCACGTGGTGGCGCCCATCGCCTGGGTTGCTTCGATCACGCCACGGTCCACTTCGCGCAGCGCGGTTTCGACCAGGCGCGCATAGAACGGCGCCGCGCCGATCACCAGCGGCACGATCGCGCCGCGGACGCCCAGCGAGGTGCCCATCATCCACAGCGTGAGCGGGATCAGCACGATCATCAGGATGATGAAAGGCACCGAGCGCAGCAGGTTCACCAGCAGCGCCAGCGCCCCATACAGCACCGGCTTGCGGTGCAGCTGCGGCGAGCCGGTCAGGAACAGCAGCACGCCCAGCGGCAGCCCGATCAGCAGCGTCAGCGGCAGCGAGCCGCCGAGCATCAGCAGGGTATCCAGCGTGGCCTGGCCGATATCAGCCCATTTTCCGGCGTCAAGATGGCGGAAGAAACCGCCTGCAGTGGCCAGGATCATCGGCGCAGCTCCTCAAGGTGGACACCGGCGGCGACGAAGCCGGCCTGTGCGGCCTGCACGTCGCCCCCGACCAGCGACACGGTCAGCTGGCCATACGGGGTGTCCTTGATCCGGTCGATACGGCCGGACAGGATGTTGTAGTCCACGCCGGTCTCGCGCGCGATGCGCCCCAGCAGCGGTTCGTAGGTGTCCGCGCCGAGGAAGGTCAGGCGCACGATGCGCCCGGCGACGGCCTCGAAATCCTTGTGCAGCTCGCCCTCGTCCACCTGTTCGGACTCGCTCACGAAGCGGCGGGTGGTCGGGTGCTGCGGGTGCAGGAACACCTCGGTGACCGGGCCGGTCTCGACCAGGTGGCCGGCATCGAGTACCGCAACGCGGTCGCAGACCCGGCGGATCACGTCCATCTCGTGGGTGATCAGCACGATGGTCAGGCCCAGCTCGCGGTTGATCTTGCCGAGCAGTTTGAGCACCGAGGCGGTGGTCTGCGGGTCCAGTGCGCTGGTAGCCTCATCGCACAGCAGGATCTGCGGGCGGGTAGCCAGGGCGCGGGCGATGCCGACACGCTGCTTCTGGCCACCGGACAGCTGCGCCGGATACTTGTTGGCGTGTGCTTCCAGGCCGACGGTATGCAGCAGTTCGTTGACGCGCGCATCGATCTCCGCGCGCGGCGTCCCGGCCAGCTCCAGCGGGAAGGCGACGTTGGAGGCCACCGTGCGCGATGAGAGCAGGTTGAAGTGCTGGAAGATCATGCCGATCTTCCGGCGCAGCACGCGCAGGCCCTCGGCATCGAGCGCGGTGACATCCTCGCCATTGATCAGCAGGCGGCCGCCGGTGGGCTCCTCCAGCCGGTTGATCAGCCGGATCAGGGTCGATTTGCCCGCGCCGGAATGGCCGATGATGCCGAACACTTCGCCGGCCTCGATGGTCAGGTCCAGCGGCTGCAGCGCGGCAATCGCGCGGCCGCCGACGGCATAGGATTTGTGCAGGCGCTGGAACTCGATCACTTCGCGGTCAACCGGGGCATCGACGGGAGGGGGCGTGCAGCCTACCAGCGCGGGACGGCCCTGGCCCGCGCGGCAGGATCGAATCATATTCCGTTTGATTATAAGGCGGCGTCATGGCCCACCCGGGCCGGCTCAGGGGTGGTCCAGCGGTCTGGGCGGCTGCACCTGGCGGACCCGCTCCCGGTGCAGCAGATACAGGCCGGAGGCCACGATGATCGCCGCGCCCAACCAGGTAACCGAGTCGGGCAGCGCGCCCCAGAACAGCAGATCCCAGCCGATCACCCAGACCAGCCCGGTGTACTCGAGGGGGGCGATCATGGAGGCTTCGCCCAGCTGGAAGGCGCGGGTCAGGGCAACCTGCCCCCCTGCCCCGGCCAGGCCCATGCCGGCGATCAGCGCGGCATGGCCCATCTGCAGTGGCCGCCAGTCGGGGATCGCCAGCAGACCCGCGCCGACGGCCATGATCACCAGGAACCACACCACCATCGACTGGGGGGTATCGGTGCGGGTCAGCATGCTGACCGTGATCGCGGCCAGTGCGTAGGCGGTCGCAGCCAGCAGGACCATCAGCCCGGGCAGCGAGATGAAGCCGCCGACGCCAGGCCGCAGCACGACCAGCACGCCGACGAGGCCGATGCCGATGGCGATCCAGCGGCGCGGGCCGACCTTCTCCCCGAGCAGGGGCACCGACAGCGCGGCGATCAGCAACGGGGCAACGAAATAGATGGTGTAGGCCGTGGACAGCGGCAGGCTGCGCAGGGCAAACACGAAGCAGCCGATCATCGCCATGCCGAGCACGCCGCGCAGCAGGTGCAGGACCCAGCGCTTGGGCACCAGCGAACGCGGGCCGGCGGTGGCCAGTACCCAGACCAGCACGAACGGCAGCGAGGCCGCGCCGCGCAGGAAGGTGACCTGCAGGGTGGGATAGCTGCTGGCCAGCTGCTTCATGCCGGCATCCATCAGCGAGAAGCAGGCCACGGCCATCAGCATCCAGGCGACGGCGCGGGAGGGGGAGCGTTGGGTGTTCATGGCCCATTATCGCCGCCGGGGACGGGCCGTCCATGGCGGGTTGGTTAGAATGGGGCATTCACCCGTTGGAGTTCTCCCCATGCCCTCTTTTGACGTCGTTTCCGAAGTCGACACCCACGAGCTGACCAATGCGGTCGACCAGGCCAACCGCGAGCTGTCCACGCGCTTCGATTTCAAGGGGGTGGACGCCAAGTACGTGCTGGAAGACAGCGTGATCAGTCAGTCCGCGCCGAGCGATTTCCAGTTGCAGCAGATGACGGACATCCTGCGTCAGCGCCTGACGGCGCGGAAGATCGATGCGGCGTGCCTGGAGTTTGGTGATATCGAATCGAATCTGGCCGGTGCGCGGCAGAAGATCACGGTCAAGCAGGGGATCGAGCAGAAGGTGGCCAAGAAGATCGCGGCGAAGATCAAGGAGGCCAAGTTGAAGGTGGACAGTCAGATCAATGGCGACAAGCTGCGGGTGACGGGCAAGAAGCGCGATGATCTGCAGGATGCGATGGCGCTGCTGCGGAAGGAGACGTTCGAGGTGCCGCTGCAGTTTGATAACTTCCGCGATTGATCTTGGCCGGACGGCTGTAGCGAAGAGCGCCAGCGAAGGGCGCCGCTGTTTGTTGCCGAGGGGCTTTCGTTGTCTTTGGCGCTGGCAGCTCATCGCAGAAGGCTGGCGATTCATTGGCGAGGGCTGCGGCGGGTAGGGCCTGGCCTTGCCCGGACCCGCCGTGAACCCATCCATGGGGGCTCATGTCGCGGCATCCATGCCGCTCATGGTCCGGGCAAGGCCAGGCC
>NZ_JASCOO010000102.1:0-15046 GCF_029959485.1 Stenotrophomonas sp. PS02301 | reverse complement strand
GGGTGCAGGTCGCACCCGGCCGGCCCGTCCCCGATTGTGTCAGATATCCAGGTTGGCGACCTTCAGGGCGTTGTCTTCGATGAAGTCGCGGCGCGGCTCGACCACGTCGCCCATCAGGGTGCTGAAGATCTGGTCGGCCGCCACGGCATCCTCGATCCGCACCTGGAGCAGGCGACGGGTGTCGGGATTGACCGTGGTGTCCCAGAGCTGCTCGGGATTCATTTCACCCAGACCCTTGAATCGCTGGATCTGGCGGCCCTTCTTGGCTTCGTCCAGCAACCAGTTGCGTGCTTCGGCGAAGCTGGCCACCTCGGCCGACTTCGCACCACGGCTGATCTTCGCACCGGCACGGACCAGGCCGTGCAGCAGGAGGGAAGACTGGTGCAGGGCACGCAGTTCACCGGTTTCAAACGCACCCAGCGGCAGCACCTGGATCAGCTGTTCGCCCATATGGCGACGCGTGACCAGCACCGCGGCCGGACGCTCCTCGGTGGGTTCCTGCAGTTCCAGCGTGTAGCGCGGCGAACCCAGGCTGCCCTGGTTGAGGCGGGTCGCCAGTGCGGCGAGGCCTTCGTCGGCGCCGGCCTTGCGCAGGTGCTCCAGATCCATCGGGGTGAAATCGATCAGTGCTTCGAGCACCTGGCGATCATAGCGATGGCCGTTGCGCGCAATGGTTTCCTGCGCTGACGCATAGGAGAGCAACAGCTTCTCCAGCGCGACGCCTTCGATGCCCGGCTCGCTTTCGGCCGGGATCAACGACGCGTTCTCCACCGCACTACTGGCCAGGTACGCGTCCAGCGCCGGGTCGTCCTTCAGGTACAGCTCCTGCTTGCCCTGCTTGATCTTGTACAGCGGCGGCAGGCCGATGTAGATGTGGCCACGCTCGATCAGTTCCGGCATCTGACGGTAGAAGAAGGTCAACAGCAGCGTACGGATGTGCGCGCCGTCGACGTCGGCATCGGTCATGATGATGATGCGGTGGTAGCGCAGCTTGTCCGGGTTGTACTCGTCCCGGCCGATGCCGGTGCCCAGCGCGGTGATCAGCGTACCGACCTGATCCGAGGCAAGCATGCGGTCGAAGCGGGCACGTTCCACGTTGAGGATCTTGCCGCGCAGCGGCAGCACCGCCTGGTTCTTGCGGTTGCGGCCCTGCTTGGCCGAGCCACCTGCCGAGTCACCCTCGACGATGAACAGCTCGGACAGCGCCGGATCCTTTTCCTGGCAGTCGGCCAGCTTGCCCGGCAGGCCGGCGATATCCAGCGCCCCCTTGCGGCGGGTCAGATCGCGCGCCTTGCGCGCCGCTTCACGTGCACGCGCCGCGTCCACGATCTTACCGGCGATCGCCTTGGCTTCGTTCGGGTTTTCCTGCAGGAATTCTTCCAGGCGCTGGCCGAAGGCACTTTCCACCGCCGGGCGCACATCCGAACTGACCAGCTTTTCCTTGGTCTGGCTGGAGAAGCTCGGGTCCGGCACCTTCACCGACAGCACCGCGATCATGCCTTCGCGCATGTCATCGCCGGTCAGGTTGATCTTGGCCTGCTTGGCGATGCCGTTCTGCTCGATGTAGTTGTTGAGCACACGGGTCAGCGCGCCGCGGAAGCCGGCCAGATGGGTACCGCCGTCCTTCTGCGGAATGTTGTTGGTGAAGCAGTACATCGTTTCCTGGTAGGAATCGGTCCACTGCAGCGCCACGTCCACCACGATGCCGTTGGATTCGCCGGTGACCGAGATCACGTTCGGGTGCAGCGGCGTCTTCAACTGCGCCAGATGCTCCACGAAGCTGCGGATGCCGCCTTCGTAATGGAAGTCGTCGCGGCGGCCATCGCCGCGCTCGTCGACCAGCACGATCTTGACGCCGGAATTGAGGAAGGACAGCTCGCGCAGGCGGCGGGCCAGGATGTCGTAGTGGAACTCCACGTTGTCGTGGAACGCCTTCACCGAGGGCCAGAAGCGCAGGGTAGTACCGCGCTTGGTGCTGGCTTCGACCTGCTTGAGCGAGTTGACCGCAGCACCGTCAGCGAATTCCTGCTGGTAGTGGAAGCCGCCCTGGTAGATATCCAGCAGCAGCTTCTGCGAGAGCGCGTTGACCACGCTGACACCCACGCCGTGCAGACCACCGGACACCTTGTAGCTGTTGTCATCGAACTTGCCGCCGGCATGCAGCACCGTCATCACGACTTCGGCTGCAGAGACTTCGCGATCGAGCTTCTTGCTCATCTGCTCGTGCTTGCCGGTGGGAATGCCGCGCCCGTTGTCCGACACCGAAACCGAGCCATCGGCGTGGATCATGACCGAGACATTGTCGGCGTGGCCGGCCAAGGCTTCGTCGATGGAGTTGTCGACGACCTCGAACACCATGTGGTGCAGACCGGTGCCGTCATGGACGTCGCCGATGTACATACCAGGACGCTTGCGGACAGCCTCGAGGCCTTCCAGGGCGGTGATGCTGTTGGCGTCGTAGTTGCCGCTGTTTGCGGGGATGTTCTGTTCTTCAGTCATTGCGCTTGCCGTAGGCTCCGCAGGTCGGGCCGCCGCGATGAGGCGGGGCGCCGAGTAATAAGGGGTTGCAACAGCAATTATACCAGCCGGGCACCGTGACCCCTGGGGGACCACTATGGCACAGCCAGGACCTGTCCATGTTCCACGTGGAACCGGGTGATATCTGTCGCGCCGACCAGCGCCGCCGGTACCTCGGTGGCGGTGATGAATATCTGCGCCGGGCCGGCCTTGAGCCGTTCCAGCACCCGCGCCTGGTGATGGCGATCCAGCTCTGACGAAAGATCGTCCAGCGCGATCACCGGCCATTCGCCGCGCTGCTCAGCATAGTCCTCGGCCTGCGCCAACAGGCAGGTGAGGGCGGTCAGTTTGGCCTGGCCGCGCGAGAGTGCATCCCGACCCGGAATGGTCTCGAATCCGACGCTCCAGTCGGCCCGGTGCGGGCCGACCGAGGTATAGCCGGCCATCCGGTCACGTTCCCGTGCCAGCAGCAGCGCGTCGGAGAGCGATACCTCCTGCTTGCGCCACCCTGGGCTCAAACTCAGCGACTGGATCCCCAGATTGGGCGCCAGTACGGTGGCCAGTTCCACGGTCCGTTCCTGCAGCCGTTCGAGGTAGTGCTGACGGCGGGTGGTCAGCGGCTCACCGGCCTCGGCGAGCTCCCGGTCCCACGCATCCAGCGCATGGGGGTGTCCACCTTGCTTGAGCAGGGCATTGCGCTGTTTTAGAGCCCGCGAGTACCGGCGCCACAGACCCATGAAGTCTGGTTCCACGTGGAACAAACCCCAATCGAGGAACCGCCGACGGGGCTCACCACCGCCACTCACCAGCGCATGGCTGCCTGGCTCGAAGGTGACGACCGCCAGTGCGGCACACAGCGTGCCGAGCTGAGCGACATCTTCCCCGTCCAGTCGGCCTTTCCACTCCTGGCCGCTATGGCGAAGACCGGCCTTGCGACGGGTCGGGGTATCGGCACCATCGCGCTGCTCATCCCATTCCACGAACACATCCAACGCCTCCCGGCCCTGGCGTACCAAGCCATCCCGGACACGGCCGCGAAAACTGCGTCCATACGCCATGACGTGCAGCGCCTCCAGGACACTGGTCTTGCCGGCGCCATTGTCACCGGTGATCAGGTTGATGCCCGGTTGTGGTGCCAGTTCGACGGTATCGAAGCGACGGACCTGGTGCAGGGACAAACGGCGGATGCGCATGCGGACGATCAACGCCGCACGGGGCGGCAGACGGGTAGGGGGAATAGATCAGCTTACTGCATTGCCCGGGTTCCACGTGGCCGGATGCGCCGCGCGCCGCGGGTGGGTACCTGACCCGTCGCCGAGCGCGGAAGGAGCCGATCAGTCTGTCCCGGTGTTCAGCGCGGTGGCGGCTCGGTCTGCCATGCGTCCATTTCGGGTGGCGCCAACGGTCATTGGGACAGACAAGCGCGATGTCGGCCGCCGACGTCAGCGCCGCGGCCAGGACCGCCACGTGAAACCTCCGTTTACCGCCGCATGGCCCGCCGGAGGCGGCTGAATTTCTTCAAATCTGCGACCTACGCAGCACTGAGGTGCTGCAGATTTCAACGAATTTGCACCGTTTTTTGCCCGCCTTGCGAGCCAGGACGCGGCCGGTGCGCTGTTTTTTTTTAAATCTGGACGTGAGGTTCAATCGCCCCAGTGTAGAACCCAAGCAACGCGCGCAGACCCAAACGAGACTGTCCACACCCGCTCTGTATGGCTTATGCACAGCCTATGGGCAATCTGTGGATAAAAAAGGCCTCTTGCACCACCTCGAAAGATATCCACAGGATCACCCCCAGGCTCAGACCCCGTTTTACCGGGGGTTTCGAGCCTATATTTTTCTTTAAAACCAACCACTTAACCTACTTTTCAACCAAATCTGGCCCTACCACCACCACCAAGCTTTAGATTTATATACAGTTTTTAAAAGCATAGAGCTGTGATCCAGCGGTCTGAAAGCCGGGTGCAACAGCGCTTCGGAGCAGACGAGCAATTTGCGCAGTTCGCTCGGTTGACGCAGGCAGAATCGACAAGCGCGACAGCAGTCGATCTCCATTTTTCGCTGACCCCGTCTGGTGTCGCACCAACCCAGGGAGCGGGAGCCGAACGTAATCACCGTCTCGGCGGATGGAAGGCTTGAAGGCTCGTTGCCAACGTGTCGGTTTTGCTACTTGGCGTCCGTCCACGTGAGTTGGGCTGCGTCGGCAAATGATCAAACCAACAGTACGGCGACGGCGACGGCGACGGCGAAAGCCCGAGCCCCCAGACAAATGCTCCACGTGGAACATCGTTCCCCCGCCCAAAAAGAAACCCGGCAATGCCGGGCTTCTCAGAACCACTCGGTTCCACGTGGAACCTGCGCGTTTCAGGTCACAGGCGCAGCGGCATCACGACGTGACGCGACTTCTCGCTGCTGGCCTCACGGACCAGGGCAGAGGAGTTCGAATCGCGCAGCTGGATGACGACGTGCTCGTCGCGCAGTGCGGACAACGCGTCCAGCAGGTAGTTCACGTTGAAGCCGATCGCCAGATCGCTGACCGTGGTATCGGCCTCGATCTCTTCCTGGGCTTCTTCCTGCTCCGGGTTGTGCGCGCTGATCTTCAGGTTGCCCGGCGAGACTTCCACGCGGATGCCGCGGTACTTCTCGTTGGACAGAATCGCAGCGCGCTGCAGCGAGGCACGCAGGGCTTCGCGATCAACCTTCACTTCACGGTCGGCACCGATCGGAATCACAGCCTCGTAATCCGGGAACCGGCCGTCGATCAGCTTCGAGGTGAAGGTCACGTCATCGCGTTTGACGCGAACGTGGCTGCGGCCGACTTCCAGCTCGATCTCACGATCGCCGCTTTCCAGCAGACGCTGCAGCTCGGTCACGCCCTTGCGCGGCACGATGATCTGACGCTTGGCGCCGCTGGCTTTTTCCAGCTCGGTTTCGCACAGCGCCAGGCGGTGACCGTCGGTCGCCACGGTACGCAGGGCATCGCCACGCAGGTCGAACAGCAGGCCGTTGAGGTAGTAGCGCACGTCCTGCTGGGCCATCGCGAACGCGGTGCGTTCGATCAGTTCCTTCAGGGTCGCTTCGCCGATGGCCACGCGTTCGGTTGCTTCGACCTCGTCGACAGACGGGAAGTCGTTGGCCGGCAACGTTGCCAGGGTGAAGCGGCTGCGCCCGGCCTGGACGGTGATCTTGTCACCGGCCTGCGAGACCGTGATCCGGCTGCCGTCGGGCAGGGCGCGGATGATCTCGAACAGCTTGCGGGCGGGGATGGTGGTCTCGCCGTCCTGGGCATCTTCCACCGCGATCCGCGACACCATTTCCACTTCCAAGTCCGTACCGGTCAGCGAGAGCTGTCCGTTCTGGACCTGAACCAGGAAATTAGCCAGAACCGGCAGGGTCTGGCGGCGTTCGACCACGTTGACGACTTGTGCCAACGGCTTGAGAAAGGCTTCGCGCTGCAGTGTGAAACGCATGTGGTTCCGTGCCCCTATGCTTTAAAAAAATGTGGAATAAATCAAAAGCTTGGTGGTGCTGGTAGGGCCAGAATCGCGGGAAAACACGACTAAGCCTTTGTAAACAATAGGATTTTTGACCGCGAAACCCTCTGCATTACTAGCCCCCAAGGGGTGGGGAAAGGTGTGGATAACTTTACCGTCGAATCCGCCGGCTTTTTTATCCACAACCTATACCTCGCTTACTACCGGATTCTGCACCGTTTTATGCGATGACGCCTTAGCGGCGTACATGCATCATTCGCTCAACTTCCGGATCAGCTTGTCCCAGTCTTCCCGCAACTTGCCGTCCGCTTCCATCAACGTCCGGATCTGCCGGCAGGCATGCAGCACCGTGGTGTGGTCCCGGCCGGCAAAGGCGTCGCCGATTTCCGGCAGGCTGTGCTCGGTCAGTTCCTTGGTCAGGGCCATGGCGACCTGACGGGGACGGGCCAGCGACCGGGTCCGACGCTTGGACAGCAGATCCTTGATCTGCAGCCCGTAGTAGTCGGCCACGGTTTTCTGGATGTTGGGAATGCTGATCGCCTGCTGCTGGGCGCGAAGCAGGTCGCGCAGGGTTTCCTGGGCGAAATCAGTGGTGATCGCACGGCCGGTGAAGTTGGCGCGTGCGGCCAGGGTATTCAACGCACCTTCGAGGTCGCGGACATTGGAGCGCATCTTCTTGGCAATCAGAAACGCCACATCGTCGGGGATATCGGTGCCACGCTCGCGGGCCTTGGCCAGCACGATCGCTGCACGCGTCTCGAAGTCCGGCGGCTCGATCGCCACGGACAGGCCCCAGGCCAGGCGCGACTTCAGCCGTGCTTCCAGGCCCTCGACTTCGCGCGGGTACCGGTCGCAGGTCAGGATGATCTGCTGCTTGCCGTCGAACAGGGCGTTGAACGTATGGAAGAACTCTTCCTGGGTACGGTCCTTGCCGGCGAAGAACTGGATGTCATCGATCAGCAGCGCGTCGACCTGCTGGAACTGGCGCTTGAACTGGTCCATGGTTTTTTCCTGCAGCGCACGGATCATCGCGCTGAAGAACTGTTCCGAACGCAGGTACAGCACCTTGGCCGCCGGGTTGGCCTGACGCATCGCATTGCCGGCCGCGAACATCAGGTGGGTCTTGCCCAGGCCGGTCCCGCCGTACAGCAGCAAGGGGTTGTGGGCGCGGTCGCCCGGCTTCTGCGCCGCCTGGAACGCCGCGGCCAGCCCCAGCTGGTTGCTGCGGCCTTCCACGAAGTTGGCGAAGGTGTAGTGCGAATCCATGTTGCCGGCGAACGGCACCAGGGGTTCGGCCGGCGCCGCCGGTGCGGACAGGCCCGGAATCGGCGCGATCTGCGCCTCTACCGGACGCGGACGCGAGCCGATTTCAAGAAAAACGTCGCCGAAACCGGCGAAGTGCGCCAGCAGCTCCTTGATGCGCGGCAGATACAGCTCGCGCACCTGGTCGACGATGAAGGCGTTTGGCGCATAAAGCACCAGGCTGTCCGCGCGCAGATCTGCCTGCAGCGGCTTCAACCAGGTGTGAACATCCTCGGGCGGAAACTCCGCTTCAAGGCGTTCGAGAGAACGAGACCAGGCATCCATCGGCAATAATCGTCTGGGGCCAGCGGATAGGCGAACAAAAGCGCCGCACCGCAGGCCGGAAGGGGGGAAGAATGGATGGCGCAGACTACCACCGACGAGGGGGGCCGGGAATGGTTGTCCCAAAGTTATTCACAAAACGATCCACAGCTATTGCACAGCCCGGTGAATTCCCGTAGTGACAGACACTTGACGGGACCTCGATGAGGTCTATAGAATTTCCGGTTCTTTCCGTCCCCTTCATATAGAGGCCCGCATGGCCACCAAGCGCACTTTCCAACCCAGCAACCTCAAGCGTAAGCGCGACCATGGCTTCCGTGCCCGTATGAAGACCGCTGACGGCCGCAAGATCCTGTCGCGTCGCCGCGCCAAGGGCCGTAAAGTCCTGAGCGCTTGATTGCAATGCCGCTTTCCGCGGCAGACGCAATCCTGACTGTGAGCAGTTCCGACCCGCGCAAGCGATTTCCTCGCTCTGCGCGGGTTCGTACGCGTGCCGAATATACAACGGTCTTCAACGGCGCCCGCCGTGTGTCCGATCCGCTGATGACCCTGCACTGGCTGAAGAGCGATACGCCAGCCAGGTTGGGTCTTGCCGTGTCGCGCAAAGTCGATCCCCGAGCCGTGGGTCGCAACCGAGTGAAGCGTGTGTTGCGCGATGCCACACGCCACGTACGGCCGTGGATGAGTGCCGGCGATTACGTCGTCGTTGCCCGCAGTGCCGCCCGTACCGCCAGCAATTCAGATATCCGCCAGGCCTTTGAACGCCTGCTGCGCCGCCTTGGCGCATTGCCCATGCCGGGCGCGGACGGCACAATGCCGCCGCCCCTGGGCGTTGCACCCCTTTCCCAGTCCGAGCCGGCATTGCGTGCCGGCCCCGTCGAGCCTGCACGCTGATGAACCAGACCCGCGTTTTCCTGATTTTTGCCTGGCTGATGGTGGCCGTGTTGCTGTGGATGGAGTGGGGCCGCGATAAAGCCGCGCCGCCGACCCCGGCCGTGGCCACCCAGACCACCCAGGCCAGCGTGCCGGGTGCGGCTGCCGGGAGCATCCCCGGTGCGCCCGTGCCCCAGGCGGACGGCTCCCTGCCGGCGGCACAGCCGGCCGCACAGACCGAGGCCGGTCCGGCCCGCGTGACCATCACCACCGACGTGCTGCGTCTGGTGCTGGACGGTGGCACGGTGCTGGATGCCGAGCTGCTGCAGTTCCCGCAGACCAAGGAAGAAGGCAGCCCGCCGGTCCGCCTGCTGACCGAAGAGGCGACCCACCCGTACCGCGCGGTGAGTGGCTGGATCAGCGAAGACAAGACCATGCCGGTGCCGGCCGCCAACGGCTTCAAGCTGGTCGGTGAGAACCACGACTTCGTGCTGGCCAAGGGCCAGGACGAGGTCACGGTGCCGTTCGAATGGACCGGCCCGAACGGCGTGACCATCCGCCGCACCTACTCGCTGGGTCGTAATGAGTACGCGATCACGGTGAAGGATGAAGTGGTCAACGGCGGCAGCGCCCCGTGGAGCGGCTACGTGTTCCGCACCCTGGACCGCACCCCGACCATCCTCTCGCGCAGCATGACCAACCCGGACTCGTTCAGCTTCAACGGCGCGACCTGGTTCAGCCCGCAGGACGGATACGAGCGCCGCGCGTTCAAGGATTACCTGGACGACGGCCATCTCAACCGCACCATCACCGGCGGCTGGCTGGCGATGCTGCAGCACCACTTCTTCACCGCGTGGATTCCGCAGGCCGACCAGGCCGCGCAGTACTCGCTGGCGCAGAACAACGGCCGCGACCAGATCGAAGCGCGTGGCCCGGCCTTCACCGTGGCCCCGGGCCAGCAGGTCAGCACCGAAGCCCGCCTGTGGGTCGGCCCGAAGCTGGTCAACCTGATCGCCAAGGAAGACGTGAAGGGCCTGGACCGCGTGGTCGACTACAGCCGCTTCTCGCTGATGGCGATCATCGGCCAGGGCCTGTTCTGGGTCCTCAACCAGGTCCACAAGGTCGTCAACAACTGGGGCTGGGCGATCGTCGGCCTGGTGGTGCTGCTGAAGCTGGTGCTGTATCCGCTCTCGGCCGTGCAGTACAAGTCCGGTGCCAAGATGCGTCGCTTCCAGCCGCGCATCGCGCAGCTCAAGGAACGCTATGGCGATGACCGCCAGAAGTTCCAGACCGCGATGATGGAGCTGTACAAGAAAGAGAAGATCAACCCGATGGGCGGCTGTCTGCCGATCCTCATCCAGATGCCGATCTTCTTCGCGCTGTACTGGGTGCTGGTGGAATCGGTGGAACTGCGCCAGGCCCCGTGGCTGGGCTGGATCCAGGATCTGACCGCACGTGACCCGTACTTCATCCTGCCGGTGATCAACGTGGCGGTGATGTGGGCCACCCAGAAGCTGACCCCGGCACCGGGCATGGACCCGATGCAGGCCAAGATGATGCAGCTGATGCCGCTGGTGTTCGGCGTCATGATGGCCTTCATGCCGTCTGGTCTGGTGCTGTACTGGGTCGTCAACGGTGGCCTGGGCCTGCTCCAGCAGTGGTGGATGACCAAGCGTCATGGCAGCGATCCGCTGCCGGTCGTCACCGCCAAGAAGTAAGCCACACAGGAGACCCGCCGCAAGGCGGGTTTTCTGCATCTGCGGCCCGGCCAACCGTGCGGTCCGTAGAATGCCCAATGATTCCCCGCACGCTGCAGTGAGCCCGACATGACCCATGCCCCCGACACCATCGTGGCCATCGCCACCGCGCCCGGCGCGGGCGGCGTCGGCATGCTGCGGCTGTCCGGCCCGCAGGCGCGGCCCATCGCCGAGGCGATCGGCGTGCGCGCGATGCAGCCACGCCATGCGCATTACGCGCGCTTGCGCGATGCGGCCGGCGAGGTGATCGACGACGGCATCGCGCTGTGGTTCCCGGCGCCGAACAGCTTCACCGGCGAAGAAGTGGTGGAACTGCAGGGGCATGGCAGCCCGGTGGTGCTCCAGCAGCTGGTCGCGCGCTGCATCGCGCTGGGGGCTCGGCAGGCGCGGCCGGGTGAGTTCAGCGAGCGGGCCTTCCTCAACGGCAAGCTCGACCTGGCCCAGGCCGAGGCGATCGCCGATCTGATTGCCGCCAGCGATACCCGCGCAGCGCGCGCGGCCCGCCGCTCGCTGGACGGGGTGTTCTCGCGCCGCGTGGACGAGGTCGCAGAACAGCTTGTTCTGCTGCGGATCCACGTGGAAGCAGCGATCGACTTCGCCGACGAACCGCTCGATACCCTCGGCGGCGCGCAGGTCCGCAGTGGCCTGGTCACCGCGCTGCAGGCGCTGATCCGGCTGCGCGAGGATGCCGAACGCGGCCGCAAGTTGCGCGACGGTTTGCATGCCGTCCTGGTCGGGCCGCCGAACGCCGGCAAGAGTTCGCTGCTCAATGCACTGGCCGGCAGCGAGCGGGCGATCGTCACCGACATCGCCGGGACCACCCGCGACACCCTGCGCGAGACCATCCGCATCGATGGCCTGGAACTGACCCTGGTCGACACCGCCGGTCTGCGCGAAGGCGGCGATGCGATCGAGCGCGAAGGCATGCGCCGGGCGCGCGCGGAGATGCAGCGCACCGACCTGGCCATCGTGGTGGTCGATGCGCGCGAGCCGCAGGCCGGCCGCGACGCCGTGGGCGACAGCATCGCGGACGTGCCGCAGCAGCTGTGGATCCACAACAAGAGCGATCTGCTGGCCGCGATGCCGTCCGACGCTCCTGCGGACGTGGTACATGTCTCGGCCGCGACCGGCCTCGGGCTGGATCAGCTGCACGCACGCCTGCGCGCGCTGGCCAGCGGCAGTGCCGGCGACAGCGTGGACGGTGAGTTCTCCGCGCGTGCCCGCCATGTGGAGGCGATCGGCCAGGCGATCGGCCATGCCGAACGCGCCGAATCGGAGCTGGTCCACGAGCACCTGGAGCTGGCGGCGGAGGAGCTGCGCCTGGCCCATGAGGCGCTGGGCGAGATCACCGGACGGATGAGCGCCGATGACCTGTTGGGGCGGATTTTCTCGAGCTTCTGTATCGGGAAGTAGGCGGACGCCTTTCTTCGCGCTGTCACACCCTTGCAGCAGACTGACCGTGATCTTTATCGACAGGGATTTGCAGTGTCCAAGCAGTTGTGGGGATGTGTGTTGCTGGTGTCGCTGGCCGTGGCACCATCGGTGGCCATGAGCGCTGAATCGTCTTCCTCCACGCCGGCCAAGGCCGCCGTCTACGGCCACCGCGGTGCCAGTGCGCTGCTGCCCGAGCACACGCTCGCCGCGTACGCGCAGGCCATCGCCGATGGCGCCGACTACATCGAGCCGGACCTGGTGATGACCAAGGACGGCGTGCTGGTATCGCGCCACGAGAACGAGATCGGCGGCACCACCGATGTGGCCGCGCACCCGGAGTTCGCCAGCCGCAAGACCGTCAAGAGCATCGACGGTGAGCGCATCGAAGGCTGGTTCACCGAAGACTTCACCCTGGCCGAACTGAAGACCCTCTACGCCCGCGAGCGTCTGCCGCAGCTGCGCAGCACCGCGTTCGACGGCCAGTTCCGCATCGCCACGCTGGATGAGATCATCGCCTTCCTGGTGCAGCAGGCCGGGCGCGCCAACCGCGGCATCGGGCTGGTACCGGAGATCAAGCACGGCACCTACTTCAGGAGCATCGGCCTGCCGATGGAAGACAAGGTGGTCGCCGCGCTGCAGGGCAACGCCTACACGCGCGTGGCGCCGGTGACGATCCAGTCCTTCGAGGTCGGCAACCTGCGGTACCTGCGCGGCAAGCTCGGCCGCGACAGCAACATCCGCCTGCTGCAGTTGCTCGGCGATTCCAAGCAGCAGCCCGGTGACGTACTCGCGGCCAAGGGCAGCCAGCGCTATGCCGACCTGATCACCCCGGCGGGACTGCGCGAGGTCGCGACCTACGCCGACGGCATCGGCCCGAGCCTGCGCATGGTCATTCCACTGGATGCGCAGGGGAAGCTGGGCACCCCGACCTCGCTGGTGCGCGATGCACATGCAGCCGGGTTGATGGTGGTGCCGTATACGTTCCGGCCGGAGAACTCCTTCCTGGCCGCGGAGTTCCGCAGCGGCGAGCCGAATGCCCGCAATGCCGAAGGCTCGGTGGCCGAGATGCGGGCCTACCTGGCCACCGGCATCGATGCGTTCTTCACCGATGACCCGGCGCTGGGCCGGCGTGCGGTGGATGGGGATGGGGATGGCACGACCGCAGCCAATCCCTGAGCGTGTAGAGCCACGCCATCAGATGCGTTGCCGGTCAGTCCAGCGATGACCCTTCATCGCGCCGCCGGAACGGCAGCACCACGAAGTCGCGGCCCTCGCGCGGTTGCCACAGCACCGGCACGCCGGTCGGGGAGGGCGGCTCCAGATCGGCATCGCGCGCTGCCTCGATGTCATCCTCTTCCTCGTCCTCCCAGCTGTAGCGCTTGCGCGGCGCCATCGGGTCGGAGAGGCGGAACAGCAGCGCGCTGATGATGCCGGCGAAGGCACCGCCCATATGCGATTGCCAGGACACGCCCGGCTCGTGCGGCAGGATGGTCAGCAGCATGCTGCCGTAGAACAGGAAGGCGATCAGCCCGGCCGCGATCGCTGGCCGGTCGCGGCGCAGCAGGCCGAGCACGAACACCAGGAACATCAGGCCGTGGGTGATGCCACTGGCGCCCAGATGGCGGCTGCCCAGATCGCCGAGCAGCCAGGCACCGAGCCCCGAGCCGACCCACAACAGGGGCAGCGCGCGCACGGTGGCTTTGGGATAGACGCTGCCGGCCAAGGTGCCGAGGATCAGCAGGGCCGCCGCATTGGCGCCCAGATGCTGGATCGAGCCGTGCAGCAGCGGGGCACCGAGAATGCCGAGCAGGCCGGCCTTGTCCAGCGGGGCAACCGCCCACGGACGCCAGTCGACATGGCCCTGGGCGGTATACACCGCGACCAGCAGCAGCACGAAGGCCAGGCTCAGGTTGAACGCCCGCAGTACACCACCACGGTCGTTGCGGGACGGAACCGGCGGCGCGCCGGTGGGCTGGGGCAGGTTGGCGTTCATACCCTTAGGGATGGCGTCGCCCCGGATGAACACAAGGGCAACGTCGTGGGAGAGAGAGGTACCGCCTGCGGGACAATCCCGCAGGCGGCACGGTCGGTCAGGCGTGGCCGCCTTCCTTCGGCGGATTCTTCAGGCTCAGCACCACGGTCGCGGCGATGATCACCGCCACCACACCCAGCGAGATCGGGGTGGGGATCTTGAAGAGGTCGATCAGCATCATCTTGATGCCGATGAAGGCCAGCACCAGGGCCAGGCCGTACGGCAGCAGGTGGAAGCGATCGGCCATGCCGGCCAGCAGGAAGAACATCGCGCGCAGGCCCAGCACCGCGAAGACGTTGGAGGTCAGCACGATGAACGGGTCGGTGGTGATCGCGAAGATCGCCGGGATGCTGTCCACCGCGAAGATCACGTCGGTCACCGCGATCAGGATCAGCACCACGAACAGCGGCGTGAACCAGCGCTTGCCATCGCGCATGACGCTCATCGCGTTGCCGGCATAGTCGGGCAGCAGGCGCAGGCGCTTGCGCATCCAGCGCAGGGCGGGGTTGGTCTCAAGATCCGGCTCGCTGCCGGCCGAGAACCACATCTTCCAGCCGGTGAAGAGCAGGAACGCGCCGAACACATAGAGCAGCCAGTGGAACTTGGTCAGCAGCACGCTGCCGGCGAAGATCATGATGGTACGCAGCACGATCGCGCCCAGGATGCCGATGATCAGCACCTTCTGGCGCTGTTCCTCGGGCACCGCGAAGTAGCCCATGATCATCAGGAACACGAAGATGTTGTCCACAGCCAGGGCTTTCTCGACCAGGTAACCGGTCAGGAACTCCAGGCCGACCTTGTTGGCCACCACCTGGCCGGCGGTCTCGTTCAGGTAGTACCAGAGGCCACCGTTGAAGGCCAGGGCGAGGGCGACCCAGCCGATGGACCACCACAGGGCTTCTTTGAAGGTGACCTTGTGTGGGCCGCCGTGTCGCATCAAGACGAGGTCGACCAGCAGCGCGATGATCACCACCGCGCCGAAGCCGCCCCACAACCACACATTACCGATCGTCTGCATTGGGTTTATCCGTTGGAAAAAATAGAGTGCCTCAAGCCGGATGGCGAGGATCTGCAACGGAGGATCGGGGGGATCCAGGGACAGAGCTTCGCCATACGGCGAAGGTCTCGCTCGCAGTCCCGATGGGTGGGACTGCCGTTGCACCGGAGCCTGCGGGCTCGAATTGACGGCGACAACGTCTGGGAGCTACTCCCCTTCTGGGGCCGATTCTGCGGGGTGCCGGGGCCGGCGTCAAATGATTTCCATGCCCCGGTGCTGCTGAACGAAACGCCCCAACCGGTAGTGACGGCCGCTGGCCGTCAACCACGTAGCGGCCGGGTTTACCGCGCTGACGGCC
>NZ_JASCOO010000101.1:0-15082 GCF_029959485.1 Stenotrophomonas sp. PS02301 | reverse complement strand
GCCGTTGGGGGCTAACTCACGGCGGCGGCGCCGGCCGCAGGCCGACACCGGGGGACATTCGCCGACAAGGCATCGCGACCCACCGCCCGACCCACTCACCGCTGTTGAATTACGCAGTCCACTGCTCTGCACTTCACGAAACGTTGAATCCTGTGTGAGGATTCGATGAGCCGGGCCGGGCCACCATGGCCGCACCTGCTGCCCCCACGCAGTCATCCCGGGCCCCGGCCCATTCCAAGGAGCGTTACCCGATGAGCACATCCACCCGTTCGCTGTCCCTGCTGGCGGCCACTGCGCTGGCTGCAGGCCTGGGCGTCACCGCCTCGGCATCCGCGTTGAGCATGACCGAGCTGGCCCAGGGCTACCTGGTGGCTGGACAGGCGGCGACCAAGGCCGCCGAGGGCAAGTGTGGCGAAGGCAAGTGCGGTGCGCATGGCGAGAAGGCCGGCACCAAGGCAGGCGACAAGGCCGCGACTGCCGGTGCCAAGGCAGCCGAAGGCAAGTGTGGGGAAGGCAAGTGCGGCGCCGACAAGGGCAAGGCTGCTGGCGCCAAGGCAACGACCGCTGGCGACAAGAAGACGGCGGAAGGCAAGTGCGGCGAAGGCAAGTGCGGTGCCAAGCACTGACGCCCTCGCCACTGGCCTGGGCCGGTCGCCGCTGCCTGCGGCGGCGACCGGACTGGGTCTGCGCCGCGCCCTGCTGCAGGACCTGCGTGACGCGCCTGCCGGCGATATCGACTTCCTCGAATGCGCGCCGGAAAACTGGATCGGTATCGGTGGGCCGGCCGGTGACGCACTCGCCGAACTGGCCGCGCGCCATCCGCTCACCTGCCATGGGCTGTCGCTCTCACTGGGCAGCACCGCGCCGCTGGATACCGTGCTGCTGGAACAGGTAGGACGCTTCCTGGCGAGGCACCACGTGCCGCTTTACAGCGAACACCTGAGCTATTGCAGCGATGAGGGGCATCTGTACGACCTTCTGCCGATTCCGTTCACCGACGAGGCCGTACGCCACACCGCATCACGCATCGCCCGCGTGCAGGACCTGTTGGGCCGGCGGATCGCGGTGGAGAACGTGTCCTATTACCTCGCCCCGGAACCGGCCATGGACGAACTGGCCTTCACCAACGCCGTGCTGGCCGAGGCTGATTGCGATCTGCTGCTGGACGTCAACAACGTCTACGTCAACGCCTGCAACCACGGCTACGACGCCGATGCGTTCATCGCCGGGCTGCCGGCCGCGCGCATCGTCTGCCTGCATGTGGCCGGCCATCTGGACGAGGCGCCCGATCTGAAGATCGACACCCACGGCAGCGCGGTGATCGATCCGGTCTGGGACCTGCTCGCCCGCACCTATGCGCGCATCGGTGCGCGCCCGACGCTGCTGGAACGTGATTTCAATTTTCCGCCGTATGCCGAACTGCGTGGCGAACTGCAGCACATCCGCCAGCTGATGGCCGCCCATGCAGGGAACGGACATGACTGACGCCCCGGCGCGCCTGCACGCACAGCAGAGGGCGTTCACCGCGCACCTGCGCGACCCGGACCATAACGCCGCACCCGACGGCATGGACGCGCGCCGGCTGGGCATCTACCAGCGGTTGGTCTTCAACACTCTGCTGGGGCTGCTCGGCAACGGCTTCCCGGTCTGCGTGCAGCTGCTGGGTGAGGCGGCGTGGGCCACCCTGGTCCGGCGCTTCCTTGCCGGACACCCGGCGCAGACCCCGTTGTTCACCGAGCTGGCCGCCGAGTTCGTGCAGTGGCTGCACCATCAAGCCGCGCTGCCGCACCCGGCGTTGGCCGAACTGGCCCATTACGAGTGGGTGGAAACGGCCCTCTACCAGCTGGACGCGCAGCCCCTGCCGCCCTCGCCGGGCATCGACCCGATGCACGCGGCGCTGCAGCGCTCGCCGCTGGCCTGGCCACTGATCTATCACTGGCCGGTGCATCGGCTGGGCACCGATGATGCGCCTTCGCAGCCCGCCCCCGAGCCGACCGGGCTGCTGGTCCGGCGCGACCCTGATGGCCAGGTCCGCTTCGCCATGATCAGCCCGATGGCCGCGCAGTTGCTGGAGCAGATCGGCCAGCACCCCGGCAGCACCGGTGCCACTTACCTGCAGCAGCTCGCGCAGGCGCACGGCATGGCGGCCGATGCCTTGCGCCTGCCCGGCGCCGCCCTGCTGCGCCAATTCCACGACAACGGCGTGATCGGGCCCGCCGCGCCCGCCACCTGACCGTTCCACAAAGGAATCGCATCGATGAAGTCACCGCCCCTGGTCGCCCTGCGCGCCCGGCTGGATCACCTCGGCCCGTGGTTGGCCCCGCTCGGCCTGCGCCTGCTGATGGGCTGGGAGTACTTCGAGTCCGGCCGTGAAAAACTGCGAGGCCAGAACTGGTTCGAGGACCTGCAGCATGCCTTCCCGTTTCCCTTCGATCAGCTGCCGGCCACCCTGAACTGGCAGCTGGCCACCTGGTTCGAGCTGGTCGGCGCAGCCTGCCTGCTGCTTGGGCTGGGGACCCGCGTGGCCGCCAGCTGCCTGCTGGTGCTGACCGTGGTCGCCACCGCCGCCGTGCACTGGCCGATGCACTGGAATGGGCTGGCCGAGCTGGCGATGGGCTATGTCATCACCGATCAGGGCTTTGGCAACTTCAAACTGCCGCTGCTGTTCATGGCCATGCTGCTGCCTCTGGCCCTGCAGGGCGCCGGCCCGTTGAGCCTGGATCACCTGCTGCACCGCGGCCGCGGGCGCCTCCCGGCCCTGGCCTGAGCGCAGGGGGGGTACAGGCCGCTCTGCTAAACTGGCGCGATGACTGACGACCTCCCCCGCTCCGACGCGCCGGCTGCTGCCGACGCACTGCCCGCTGCCCAGCGCTTGATGGCGACCCGCTTCCGCGGCTTCCTGCCGGTGGCGGTGGATGTGGAGACCGGGGGATTCGACTCTGATCGCCACGCGCTGCTGGAGATCGCCGCCGTTCCGATCGAGATGGACGAAAACGGCCTGCTCTATCCCGGCCAGACCGCCAGTGCCCACGTGGTCCCGGCCGAAGGCCTGGAGATCGACCCGAAGTCGCTGGAAATCACCGGGATCATCCTGGATCACCCGTTCCGGCTGGCCAAGGTCGAGCGCGATGCGCTGGACCACATCTTCACCCCGATCCGGGCGGCGATGAAGAAGTACGGTTGCCAGCGCGCGATCCTGGTCGGGCACAACGCCCATTTCGATCTGGGCTTCGTCAATGCGGCCGTCAACCGCACCGGCCACAAGCGCAACCCGTTCCATCCCTTCAGCGTGTTCGACACCGTGACTCTCGGCGGCATCGCCTACGGGCAGACCGTGCTGGCACGCGCGGCCACCGCTGCCGGGCTGGGCTGGGATGCCGATGAAGCGCACAGCGCGGTGTACGACACCGAGCAGACCGCCAAACTGTTCTGCAAGGTCGCCAACAGCTGGCCGCGCCCCTGAGCTGCATCACCCGATAGCGGTCCTGTCGCGCCCTTCGCTCTTGGCGCGGTACAGCGCGCGATCGGCGCGCTGGTAAAGCAGCATCGGGGTGCGGTCGGCAGCGTCCAGTTCCACCAGACCGGCACTGAAGGTGACCTTCAGGCCCGGAATACCGGCCCAGTCCGGATGATCATGGAACAGCCCGCGCAGACGCGCGCAGACCTGGGCCGCTTCATCCAGCCGGGTATCGTTGAGCAGCAGCGCGAATTCTTCGCCGCCCGTACGTGCGGGCATGTCCGAATCGCGGCACGCCGAGGCCAACAGACGCGCCACTTCCACCAGCACCACATCGCCCACCGAATGGCTGTGCCGGTCGTTCACTTCCTTGAAGTGATCGATATCCAGCACCACCAGACACAGCGGGTGACGGCTGCGCTGCGAACGGGCGAAATCGCGCGCCAGCGCTTCATCGAATGCACGCCGGTTCGGCAGCCCCGTCAGCGCATCTTCGCGGGCCTGCCGCTCGAACGCCTCGGCCTGCACCGCCAAGCGGTCGGCCAGTTCGGTCTTCTCCTGATTGAGTGCCTGCAGGTTGACCGTCTGGGTCTGCAGATCCAGCGTGGCTTCCTGCACCATCCGCGCCAGCCGCACGTTGCTGGCCTTGTAGCGGTTGATCAGATACCGGTACAGCGCCACCAGCCCAGCCAGCAACAACAGCGCGGCGATCAACTGCACGCTGTGGCGCTGCCACAGGAACGGCTCCACCGTGAATTCCCAGACCGCTTCGCTGTCGCTCCAGACACCGCCTGGATGCGCGGCGGAGACGTGCAGCGTGTAGTCGCCCGGCGGCAGGCCGATGAATTCCACACTGCGCTGCTGGCCGCGCTCGATCCACCCCTTGTCCAGGCCGTCCAGACGGGTCCGGTAGCGGATCCGCTCCGAAAGCAGATAGCTGAGGCCGACGTAGCTCACGCTCAGCCGGCGCCCGCCCGGAATCGCATTGTGATTGCTGCCCTGCCAATGCAGGGGCGCGCCATCGACCTGCACGTTCTCGATCACCGCCGGTGGCGCCATGCGCTCACGGAAGCGCTGCAGGCGCAATGGATCGACCGTGCTCAAGCCGCCGGCGGTCACCACCCAGAAAGTGCCGTCCTGGCGCAGGATCGCCGAGGGCCCGGAGCTGCCGTTGGCCTGCGAATTGGCCATGCCGTCAATCTCGTTGTAGTGCTCCACCTCGACCCGTTCGGCGCGGCCATCGGCGACCGCGTTGAGCATCGCCATGTCGGTGCGAAGCACGCCGCGGTTGCTGCTGATCCACACGTTGCCGACGCGGTCGGGCACCAATTGGAACACCGTATCCACCGGCATGCCCTGCTCCAGGCCGACCCGTGCCAGCCTGCCCTCCTGGTAGCGGTACAGGCCGCGGTCGGTGCTGACCCACATCGCATCGCCGATCTGCTGGAACCCGAACACGCTGCGGCCACCGCCCAACGGCTGTAGATCGATCGTCTGGACCCGGTCACCGCGCAGCACGCGGATCCCCTCGATGGTGCCGATCCACAACGCGCCGTCGTCGTCATGCGCCAACGCGGTGATCAGCCCGGTCGGCATGCCCGGGATCACCGGCTGCTCGGCCTTGCCGGCCTCGATGCGGACCACCCCCTTCTGGGTACCGGCCCAGACCACCCCGTCGCGGTCGATGCTGATCGCACGGATGTTGCCGCCCGGCAGCCCTTCGTCCGTGCCGTAGTCGCGCAGGCGCTGCCCCTGTTCGTTGATCCGGAAGATGCCGTCGCCAAACGTGCCCACCCACAGCGTGCCCTCGCGATCCTGGGCCAGGCTCAATACCGAGGGACTCTTGCCGACGTTGTTGCGCAGTGGCATCGCGCTGAAGCGACCCTGGGCATCGCGCCGGTCCAGCCCGCTGGCGCTGCCGATCCACAGCTGCCTCTGGCGATCCTCGAACACCGTGCGCACGTAGTCGCCACTGAGCCCGTCGCGCTCGGTGAAGCTGCTGAACAGGGTTTCGCGCAGGCGATACAGCCCGCCGTTGGCGCCGACCCAGATGCTGCCCTCGGCATCTTCGCGCAGGCTGACCACGCGTCCGCCGGGCAACGACAGGCCCGGCGGCAATCGCTCCAGCCCGTGCCGCGACAACCGCAGCAGACCTTGATTCTCGGTGCCCAGCCACAGATCGCCATGGCGGTCCTGCAGCATCGCGGTGATGTGGGTCACGCCCGGCAGCCGGTGCTGCAGCAGCGGTGCGCCGTCCTGCATCCGGTAGATGCGCTCGCCAGCCACTACCCACATCACCCCGTCGGGCGCGCGATACGGCCAGACCAGGCCACGCCCCAGCCCCCAGCTGTCCGGCGCACGGCGCAGCACGCCATCGGTATCGCGTACGACCAGCCCGTCGAGTGTGCCGACCCAGACCCGGTCCTGCGCATCCACGACCAGCTTGGTGAAGCTCATGGCCATCGGTACGTCGGCCGGTGGCTTCTGATAGTCGAACGTCCCGTCCGGCGCCAGACTGCCGATCCCCTTGCCCTCGTACAGCAGCCACAGGCGCCCATGGCTGTCCATCTGCATCGCCTGGATCAGCACCTGCGGCGTATCGGCGCGGTGCTCCCAGACCTGCCAGCGGCCGTCCGGGCCGCGCCGGGTCACGTTGCCGCGCGAGTCACTGATCCACAGTCCGCCGCTGCGGTCCACCAACAACGCGCCGACCCCGTTATCGCGCAGGCCCGGCGTGGTGCTGCGGTCGAACACGGTGAAATCCAGGCCGTTGTAGCGGACCAGGCCTTCCCAGGTGGCGAACCACAGGTGCCCTTCGGGCGTCTGCGCGATGTCGCGCAGGGAGTTGTGCGGCAACCCGTTGCGCGAGGTCCAGACATCGATGGCGTAGTCGCGCAGCGGCGGCGGGCCATCCTGCGCCGACAGCGACCACGGCAGCGCGCACAGCAGCAACAGCCACAGCGCTGCCGCCTGCAGCGTTGGCATGCCCGGGAACTTCAGTTGTGCCGGCCGCCACCGGATCCTGCCCCCCCGATCGCTCATCCGTATGAATCAACCTTGGGCAGGCGCCGTGTGCATGGGGGGAACGGCCGTGCACCGGCGCGATGGCCGGCAGAGTCGTACGCTCTCATGGGGGAGACGCTGGAAAGAGATGCCCATAGTAGGCAAATCCTTTCGCTTTGGGGGACCGGCGTCAGCCCCCGCGTGGCCCCGCCGCCGCCCGCGCCGGCGCGGCCCAGCGCACGATCGCTTCCAGCCCGCCCTGCGGATGGTTGCGCAGATGCAGCGTCGCGCCGTCCTTTTCGGCCAACGCCCGGGCGATGGTCAGCCCCAGGCCGGCACCGCCGGTCTGGCGCGAGCGCGAGGCCTCCAGCCGCACGAACGGGTCAAACACCGCCTCCAGCTCGTCCTCGGCCAGGCCGGGGCCGCTGTCGCGGATGCGCACCTCCACGTCCTGCCCGGCCTGCTCCACCCGCACGCGTGCGGTCTGGCCGTACATCACCGCGTTGTCGACCAGGTTGGAGAACAGGCGGTGCATCGCCAAGGGGCGCAGCATGAGCACTGCCCCGCTGGGTTGCTCGAAATGGACATCGGCGCCGGCTTCGGCGGCATCTTCGACGATGCTCTCCAGCAGCGAATCGAGGTCCAGCGCGGCACGTTGTTCAGCGCTCTCGGCACTGCGGGCCAGCTCCAGCCCTTCACGGATCAGCGCCTGCATCGCGCCGAGATCGGCGATCAGGCGTTCACGCAATGTCTCATCGGTGACGTTCTCCAGCCGCAGCCGCAAGCGCGTCACCGGTGTCTGCAGATCATGGGTGATCGCTGCCAGCATCTGGGTGCGCTCACCGAGGTGGCGCTGCAGCCGCTTCTGCATGGCGTTGAACGCCTCCGCAGCCCGGCGGACTTCCACCGGGCCGGTCACCGGCATCGGGGCGCCCTGCAGATCATCACCCAGTGCGGCGGCGGCATCGGCCAACCGCTGCAGCGGGGCGCTGGCCATCCGCGCCACGATGTAGGCCAGGATGGCGATCGCCACGACCAGCAAGGTCAGGAACAACGGGTCCACGGCGAGCACGCCGTTGTGCGCCACGGCGGGGGAATCCAGTGCCAGCCGCAGCGGTGTGCCGTCGGTCAGCTGCAGCGTGACCACGCGGCACTTGGGTGGGATGAAGGCCGGGTCGCGCTCACGCGGCGGGTGCCGCATCTTTTCCTTGTCGCGCGGCGGCGGCAGCAGCTCCGGCAACCGCGGCAGGCAGGAGCGGAACGAGGTGAAGGCCACCTGGCTGCTCGCCACCGGGCCGGGCCGGTCATCGAGGATCTCCATCAGCGCGGCATCGGGCCGGCCGATGCGTGCCCCCTCCGGCAGCTGCCGCACACTCGGCCCGCCACTGGTGAGCAGCCGCTGGCGCAACTCCGGATTACCGTCCAGCAGATTCACGAACCCCTGCAGGCGGTCGGCGATGCGGTTGAGGTTCTGCCGCTCGAACTCCTGCTGGCGCTTGGTACTTGCCAGCATGGTCGCGCCGATCGCGGCCACGCTCATGCCCAGCAGCAGGATCACGAACAGTCGCCCCACCATCGAGGAAAAGAAGTGGCGCAGGCGTTTCATTCCAGGGTGACCGCCGCAGCAAGCACATAGCCTTCGTTGCGCACGGTTTTGATCAGGCCGTCGCTGCCGCCATCATCGGCCAGCTTGTTGCGCAGGCGGCTGACCTGCAGATCGATGGCGCGATCCTGCGATTCGTAGTTGCGGCCGCTGCTCAGCGACACCAGTTGTTCGCGCGACAGCACCTTGTTGGCATGCCCGACGAACACCCGCAGCAGCCGGAATTCGGCGCCGGACAACACCACCACGCGCCCATCGGGATCAACCAGATGGCGGTGTTCGAGATCGAAGATCCAACTGGAGAAGCGCGCACGGCGGATCGCCAGCGGCTCCAGGTTGGCCGGCAGCGCCTCGGTGCGGCGCAGCACGTTGCGGATGCGGGCAAGCAGTTCGCGCGGTTCGAACGGCTTGGCCAGATAGTCGTCGGCGCCCATCTCCAGGCCGAGCACGCGATCGATCGGCTCGCTGCGCGCGGTCAACATGATCACCGGCGTGCTCGAGCGCGCGCGAAGATCGCGGCACAGGGTCAGGCCGTCTTCGCGCGGCAGGTTGAGGTCGAGCACGATCAGATCGACGTGTTCGCGCTCCAGCAGCTGGCGCATGCCCTGGCCATCGCTGGCCGTGCTCACCAGGTAACCGGCGCGGCCAAGCTGCTCGGCGAGCAGCTGGCGGATATCGTTGTCGTCATCGACGATCAGCAGTCTGTGCATGCTGTTGGCAGTCTCCATGCAGTGATCATCCCCTGTCGGGAGCTGAACCGCATCTCCTGGTTTACGTACGTCTGTTTCAAGGGGTGATGCAGATACACAATGAAATGCGCTGTGCACCGCAGGGATACATCTTGGTACACGGCGAGCATTGAGCCGGCGGTGAACGATCTTCACAATGCTGACAACGCCGATGCACCGGCCTGCCGAGTTGACGATCATCGTGAAGCCCCGATTGCCCAGAACCCGCCGTGCTCGCCTCCTGCTGTTGCTCGTGGTCCTCGTCCTGATCGCCGCGATTGTGGCATGGATGCTGCGCAAGCCGGCCGCGCCCACCCTGGCGACCACGCCGGTCAGCCGCGGCGACATCGAACAGACGGTGGAAGCCACCGGCGTGATCGACGCCTACAAGCTGGTCAGCGTCGGCGCGCAGGCTTCCGGCCAGGTCACGTCGCTGAAGGTCCAGCTCGGCGATACCGTCAAAGAGGGCGATCTGATCGCCGAGATCGACGCCACCACCCAGCAGAACCAGGTGCTCAATGCCCAGGCCTCGCTGGATCAGGTCAAGGCACAGCGCGCGGTCCAGCAGGCCAGCCTGCGCGAAGCCGAGCTCGAGTTCGCACGCCAGCAGCAGATGCTGGCGGCCGAAGCCACCTCGCGCGCCGAGTTCGATGCAGCCGATGCCAAGCTCAAGACCGCGCGCGCCCAGATCCAGTCCTTCGACGCACAGATCAAGGGCCGCGAAACCGAGCTGGGCACGGCCCGCGCCAATCTCGCCTACACCCGCATCATCGCGCCGATGGACGGCACCGTGGTCGCGGTGGTCACCGAAGAAGGGCGCACCGTCAACGCCAACCAGACCGCACCGACCATCGTGATGCTCGCCCGCCTCGATCTGGTCACGGTCAATGCCGATGTGTCCGAAGCAGACGTGGTCAAGATCCGGGCGGGCATGCCGGTGTACTTCACCACGCTGGGCGATCCAGACCGCAAATATCACGCCACGCTGCGCCAGATCAACCCGGCCCCGGCCACCATCGTCAAGAAGGATTCCACCACCAGCGACTCCTCCACCACCACCGCGGTGTACTACAACGCGCTGTTCGATGTGGAAAACCCGGACGGCACCCTGCGCATCGACATGACCGCCCAGGTCTCGATGATGCTCAAGCAGGCCAAGGATGTGCTGCTCATTCCCGCCGTGGCGCTCGGCCCGAAGAGTCGCGATGGGCAGTATCTGGTGCGCGTGGCCGGTGCCGACGGCATGCCGGCCCCGCGCAAGGTCAAGATCGGCATCAACAACGGTGCCAACGCCGAAGTCCTGTCCGGCCTGGAAGAGGGTGACAAGGTCATCGTCGGCGAAGGCGGTGGTGCACAGGGCGCAGGCGGCGGCAGCCGCGGTGGCGCCGTGCGGATCAGCGGCCCCGGCATGGGCGGACCGCGCCGATGAGCGCGGCCTCGACGGGCACGCCGCTGCTGCGGCTGCGCGACCTGCGCAGGGAATTCCCGGCGGGCGATGACACCATCGCGGTGCTGCGCGACGTCAATCTGGACATCGCTGCCGGTGAGATGGTCGCCATCGTCGGCCAGTCCGGCTCGGGCAAGTCCACCTTGATGAACATCCTCGGCTGCCTGGACCGGCCGACGCGCGGCAGTTACCAGGTGGCCGGCCGCGAGACCGGCCGCATGGAACCGGATGACCTGGCCGAGCTGCGTCGTGAACATTTCGGTTTCATCTTCCAGCGCTACCACCTGCTCGGCGATCTGGATGCGCGCGGCAATGTCGCGGTACCGGCGGTGTATGCCGGCAGTCCCGGCCCGGTGCGCACCGCCCGTGCCGAAGAGCTGCTGCAGCGGCTTGGTCTGGGCGACCGCATGAACCACACCCCCGGCCAGCTCTCCGGCGGCCAGCAGCAACGTGTCTCGATCGCACGGGCGCTGATGAACGGTGGCGAGGTGATCCTCGCCGATGAGCCGACCGGTGCACTGGACACGAAATCCGGCGAAGAAGTGATGGGCATCCTGGGCGAGCTGCATGCCGAAGGCCACACCATCATCATCGTCACCCATGACATGAGTGTGGCCCAGCACGCCCAGCGCATCATCGAAATCCGCGATGGCGAGATCATCGCCGACCGCGCCAATCCGGCGGCGCCGAGCTATCGCGCACAGCGCCAGCCAACCGTGGCCGCGAGCAAGGGCCACAGCTGGCGTGCCGCCCGCGACCGCTTCACCGAAGCGTTCCGGATGGCCCTGCTGGCCATGAATGCCCATCGCCTGCGCACCTTCCTGACCATGCTCGGCATCATCATCGGCATCGCCTCGGTGGTCTCGGTGGTGGCGTTGGGTAACGGCTCGCAGCAGCAGATCCTGCAGACCATCGGCTCGCTCGGCACCAACACGATCGATGTGTATTCCGGTCGCGGATTCGGCGACATGCGTTCGGCTCGCGTGCAGACCCTCAAGGCCAGTGATGCCGATGCGCTGGCCAACCAGAGTTACGTCGACAGCGCGACACCCAGCGTCTCCTCCTCGGTGACCGCCCGCTACCGCAACCAGTCGGCCACGGCCCAGGTGAGCGGCGTCGGCGAGCACTTCTTCCGGGTCAAGGGCGTCAAGCTGCTCGCCGGCAGCTTCTTCGACCGCGACGCGGTCACGCGGCTGGCACAGGTGGCACTGATCGACGAGAACACCCGCACCCAGTTTTTCCCCAATGGCGAAGATCCAATCGGCCAGGTGATCCTGCTCGGGAATGTTCCGGTACGCGTGATCGGCGTCGCCCAGCGGCCAGGATTTGGATTTGGCGGCAGCACCAGCCTGAGCGTGTGGGTGCCTTACACCACCGTGATGTCGCGCATGCTCGGCCAGAGTCACGTGTCCGGCATCACGGTGCGGGTGGATGATGCGACCCCGATGGATGCTGCCGAAGCAGCCATTTCCAAGCTGTTGATCATGCGCCACGGCACCGAGGATTTCTTCCTCAGCAACAGCGCTGAAATCCGCCAGACCATTGAACAGACCACTCGCAGCATGACCCTGCTGATCAGCGCCATCGCCGCGATCGCGCTGCTGGTCGGCGGCATCGGCGTGATGAACATCATGCTGGTCTCGGTGACCGAGCGCACCCGCGAAATCGGCGTGCGCATGGCCGTGGGCGCGCGGCAGAGCGATATACGCCAGCAGTTCCTGATCGAGGCGGTGCTGGTCTGCCTGCTCGGCGGCCTGCTCGGCGTCGGCCTGTCGCTGGTGGTCGGCTGGCTGTTCGGCAGATTCGCGCCGGACTTCCAGATGCTGTTCTCGACCGCGTCCATCGTGGCCGCCTTTGCCTGCTCCAGCCTGATCGGCGTGGCGTTTGGTTTCCTGCCGGCCCGCAATGCCGCCCAACTTGATCCCGTGGAGGCGCTGGCGCGCGAATGAAGATTTCTCCTGCTCTGCTGCACCCCGCATCGCTGCGTCCACTGGCCCTGGCCTGCGTGACCGCACTGACCCTGTCGGCCTGCGTCAGCACCGGCCGCTACCAGGTCGAGGCGCCGGCAGTACCGGCCACCTATGGCCGTGGCGATGCCACCTTGAACACGCCCATCGAGGCGGTGAGCGAGCAGCCGCATGCGGCTGCCGCCGATGTCCGCAGCGATGCCTGGTGGACCCAGTTCGGCGACACCGGCCTGGACCGCGTGATCGATCGCGCCCTGGCCGCCAACACCGATCTGGTCTCGGCCGGCTTGGCGGTGCAGCGCGCGCGCCTGCAGGCCGGCCTGGCCGACAACGCGCTCTGGCCACAGCCCTCGGGCAGCGTCAGCAGCAGCGGCAACCGCCCGATCGACCAGCGCGCGGACTGGACCCGCGGCAGCTCGGCCGGCGTGTCCCTGCAGTGGGAGATCGATCTCTGGGGCCGCCTGCGTACCCAGCGCGACATCGCCCAGTGGGAAGCCCAGGCCAGCCAGGAAGACCTGCAGAACACCGCCCTGCTGGTGATCAGCGACGTGGCCACGCAATACTGGACACTGGCCTTCCTCAACCAGTCGATCACCGCCGGCCAGGCCAATCTGCAGCGCCTGGAGCGCACCCGCGAGCTGGTCCAGGCGCGCTTCGATGCCGGGGCGGTCTCGCGCCTGGAAGTACGCCAGGCCGTACAGAGCCTGGAGGCACAGCGTGCTGCGCAGAGTGCACTGGAGCAGCAGCGTGTGGCTGCGCGCAATGCACTGACGGTGCTGCTGGATGGGCAGCCGCTGGCACTGGCCGAGGAACCGCAGCAGCTGCAGCGCGCCGGCAGCCCGGTCGTGGCCGAAGGCCTGCCGGCCGATCTGCTCGGCCGCCGCCCGGACCTGCGCGCCGCCGAGCTGCGCCTGCGCAACAGCCTGAAGACCATCAAGGTCACGGCTACCCAGTACTACCCTGCGTTGAGCCTGACCGGCAGTGTCGGTACCGGCGCGCCCTCGCTCTCGGACGTGCTGAAGAATCCGGTCGCCACCTTGGGCGCGGGGCTGTCGCTGCCGTTCCTCAATGTGCGCCAGACCCAGTTGAACACCCGCCTGGCCGGCACCGATTACCAGATCGCGGCCAACGGGTTCCGCCGCACGCTGTACACCGCGCTGTCGGAAGTGGACAACGCCCTGTCGGCGCGCACCCAGTTCGCCACGCAGGTGGCGGCCTCGCAGGCGTCCTACGACGAAGCAGTGGAGATCGAGCGGATGTATGAAGTGCGCTACCGGGTCGGCGCTACCGACCTGCGCACCTGGCTGGAAGCGCAACAGACCCGGCGCGATGCCGAGCTGTCACTGGCGTCCGTGCGCCAGCGGCAGTTGATCAACGATGTGACGTTGTTCAAGGCGCTGGGCGGCAGCGCGGGGTGATCCCCCGCGCCAGGCGCATCACAGGTAGAGCGCGCGGCTTACAGCCCGCGCTGACGCACCGCTTCGAACAGGCTCACGCCGGTGGCGACGGAGACGTTCAGGCTCTCGATATCGCCCGGCATCGGAATCTTGACCAGGCCATCGCAGTTTTCGCGGGTCAGACGACGCAGGCCGTCGGCTTCGCCGCCCAGCACCAGCGCCACGTTGCCCTTCAGGTCGATCGCGTACAGCGACTCGGTGGCTTCACCGGCCAGGCCGTAGATCCACACGCCCAGCTTCTGCAGGTCCTTCAGGCAGCGCGAGAGGTTGGTCACCTGCACCACCGGGATACGGTCGGCCGCGCCAGCCGACGTCTTGCGCACGGTCGCATTGACCGACGCCGACTTGTCCTTGGGAATGATCACCGCCGTGGCACCGGCCGCCGCTGCGCTGCGCAGGCAGGCGCCGAGGTTGTGCGGGTCCTGGACCTCGTCGAGGATCAGCAGCAGGGCCTTGCCCTCGGCCGCTTCGACCAGCCCTTCCAGCTCGTTTTCGCCCCAGGTCCGAGCGGCCTGGTAGCGCGCCGCCACACCCTGGTGACGCACCGAACCGCCCACACCGTCCAGCGCCTGGGTGTTTACCTTGCGCACGTCGATGCCCTTGCGGCGTGCGTTTTCTTCGATCTCGGTCAGACGCGGGTTCTTCGCGCCGGCCTCGATGAGGACCTCGCGGACGTTCTCGGCATCATTCTCGATCGAAGAGGCGACGGCGTTGACGCCGACGATCCACTGGCTTTGCTTGCTCATTGCGGGGGGCGGGACCGGTAAAGGGGTTGGTAATGGTAGAGCATCAAGGCCCACCCTGCCCTGCCGGGCGTTCACAGACCGCCTTCAGCCCGGCGGCCACTCCGCGGTGTCGTGGTCCGGGTGCTGGTGGGAGACGATATGCAGCAGGAAGTCGCCGGCCTCGGCGTCTTCCTCGCTGCGCAGCGCGCTGAGCGACCCCAGGGCATCCACGAACGGGAGCTTGGCCTCGATCCCGTACTGGATCGTCGGCGGCAGGCGGGCCGGTTCGTCGAAGGCGCCGGCCGCGACCGCCACGCCATCGGGGGCTTCGTAGGTCAGCGGTGTGCCGCAGTCAGCGCAGAAGCCGCGCTGGACTTTGTTGGAGGATTGGAAACGTCGGGGCTCACCACGGGTCCAGCGGAAGTCGCTGCCACGGACCGAGACCAAGGGGGCGTAGTAAGCGCCGAAGGCCTTCTGGCACATCCGGCAATGGCAGATCGAGCTGTGGGTCAGCGCACCGACCACGTGGAAGCGGATTGCGCCGCACTGGCAACCACCGCTGTATTCGGGGAGGGCCTGCATGGGATCGCTCCGGTGGAATCCGTGTGCCCACCAACGGTGGGCGGGTAGGCAGCGTGCCGACCAACCGTCGGCCCCTGCCGCTTACCGGCCCTGGGGCAGGGACGTAAAACCCA
>NZ_JASCOO010000100.1:0-15155 GCF_029959485.1 Stenotrophomonas sp. PS02301 | reverse complement strand
GCGCTGGCCTGAGGCCAGCGCGCCCCTCCTGCTTCAGAGCAGTGGCACCAGCAGCAATGCCACGATGTTGATGATCTTGATCAGCGGGTTGATCGCCGGGCCGGCGGTGTCCTTGTAGGGATCACCGACCGTATCGCCGGTCACCGCGGCCTTGTGCGCCTCGCTGCCCTTGCCGCCGAAGTGGCCATCCTCGATGTACTTCTTGGCGTTGTCCCACGCGCCGCCGCCGGTGGTCATCGAGATCGCCACGAACAGCCCGGTGACGATGGTGCCGATCAGCAGGCCGCCGAGCGCGCGTGGCCCGAGCAGCAGCCCGACCACCACCGGCACCGCAACGGGCAACAGCGAGGGGATGATCATTTCGCGGATCGCCGAGCGGGTCAGCAGGTCCACCGCGCGGTCGTACTGCGGCTTGCCGGTGCCGTCCATGATCCCGGGAATCTCGCGGAACTGGCGGCGCACTTCCTCCACCACCGCGCCCGCCGCGCGACCCACCGCTTCCATCGCCATCGCCCCGAACAGATAGGGAATCAGGCCGCCGATCAGCAGGCCGATGATCACCTCATGGTTGGACAGGTCGAAGGCGAAGACCTCGCCGGGATTGGCCGCCTGCAGGTTGTGCGTGTAATCGGCGAACAGCACCAGTGCGGCCAGCGCCGCCGAGCCGATCGCGTAGCCCTTGGTCACCGCCTTGGTGGTATTGCCGACGGCATCCAGCGGATCGGTGATGTCGCGGATCTCCGGCGGCAGTTCGGCCATCTCGGCGATGCCGCCGGCGTTGTCGGTGATCGGGCCGTAGGCATCCAGCGCCACGATCATGCCCGCCATCGAGAGCATCGCGGTCGCGGCGATGGCGATGCCGTACAGGCCACCGAAGTAGTGCGCCAGCCAGATCGCCACGCACACCGCGATCACCGGCAGGGCGGTGGACTTCATCGAGACGCCGAGGCCGGCGATGATGTTGGTGCCGTGCCCGGTGGTGGAGGCCTGCGCCACGTGCTGCACCGGTTTGTACTGGGTGCCGGTGTAGTACTCGGTGATCCACACGATCAGCCCGGTCAGCACCAGCCCGATCAAGGCGCAGAAATACAGGTTCAGCGCACCGTGCGCGTTGTCCGGCATCAGCTGGGTGGTGATCGGATAGAACGCGATGGCGGCCAGGACACCGGACACGATCACGCCCTTGTACAGCGCGCCCATGATCGAGCCACCGGGCTTCACCTTGACGAACAGCGCGCCGATGATGGAGGCGATTATCGACACACCGCCCAACACCAGCGGATACAGCACCGCATTCGCACCGGCCTCGGCGATCATCAGGTTGCCGAGCAGCATCGTGGCGATCACGGTGACGGCGTAGGTTTCAAACAGGTCGGCGGCCATGCCGGCGCAGTCGCCCACGTTGTCGCCCACGTTGTCGGCGATCACCGCCGGGTTGCGCGGGTCATCCTCGGGAATGCCGGCTTCGACCTTGCCGACCAGGTCTGCGCCGACGTCGGCGCCCTTGGTGAAGATGCCACCGCCCAGCCGCGCGAAGATCGAGATCAGCGACGAGCCGAACGCCAGCCCGACCAGGGCGTGCAGCGTCTGCGCGACATCCAGCCCGAGTCGCAGCAGCAGCGCGTAGTAGCCGGCCACGCCCAGCAGACCCAGCCCGACCACCAGCATGCCGGTGATCGCACCGCCGCGGAAGGCGACATCCATGGCCGCACTCAGGCCGTTGCGGGCGGCCTCGGCCGTGCGCACGTTGGCACGCACCGAAACGTTCATGCCGATGTAGCCGGCCGCGCCGGACAGCACGGCACCGATCGCGAAGCCGATCGCGGTGTACCAGCTGAGGAAGAGGCCGACCAGCACGAACAGCACGGCACCGACGATGGCGATGGTCAGGTATTGACGGTTGAGATAGGCGCGCGCGCCTTCCTGGATGGCGGCGGCGATTTCCTGCATGCGGGCATTGCCAGCCGGTTGCCGGAGGATCCAGCGTGCCGACACGATGCCGTAGAGAATCGCGAGAATGGCGCACAACAGCGCCAGAGAAAGCCCGTAACGTTCCAGCATGTCCCCTCCCGGGTGATGGAATGACATCCAGTGAACGGATGAACGTCTCCACGCGGGGGCACAACAGGCTGCAACCATGAACCAACCCGTTCAGACCGTGCCGGTCTTCAAGCGTGTGGCGGTGTTCAGCAATCCCTGGTGGCCCGAGTATGCGGGCAAATCCCCGATGCATGCCAGCAAGGATTTCAAACTGCGCGTGCGTGCCCGGATCGCCAACGACGGAGGTAGTGCCGGCCGCTGGCCGGCAACCACGCAGATCCGGACGAAGGACCCCCTTTGCCACGCCGTTCAGCCATCCACTGGCAGCCTCGGCCCATCCCCCGCCGTTGGAGTCCTGCCATGTCCCCCCGTCATCTGTTGTGGCTGGCCCTGTTGCCCGCCGTGTCCGCCTTCGCCGCGGAAACCCCCGAACTGCAGCGCGCCGCCGGCACACCGCAGGCGGTAGGCGCGGCCCACACGCTGCGCCAGATTCCCGAAGCCTGCGCACGGCTGGAAGGCGTGTTCACCGGCGAGGCGGCACAGCCGTACAATTTCGCCGTGGTCCGCACCAGCGAGCAGTGCCAGCCGCGTGCCCGCTTTGTCGAGTACGAGAAGGCGCAGCCCAGCGAAGCCAAGGGCTGGAAGCTCAATGATGTGATCCGCGTGCCGAATGCCGCCTGCCCGGCGCAGCAGGCGGTGGTGCGCGTGTGGCGCATGCCGGTCACCACCAAGCCGGAACTCGATGGCCAGGGCCAGTCGCGCATCTACCTGGAAGACGCGAAGAAGCAGGCGGCCGCCGGCAAGATCGCGCAGGTGCCGATGTTCGCCGCGCAGATGAAGGTCGAGGGCAAGGCCTGCAACTGACGCCCCGCAACCGCGGGTAGTGCCGGCCGCTGGCCGGCTCCACGCGGACCGTCAGAGGCGCGATGAAACCGGCCGCTGGCCGGCGCCCAGGACGCTGCCGGACACCGCGATGCCGGTCAGCGGCCGGCACTACCGGGTCGATTACGCTTCGAAGGCAGGCAGTTTCTTCTTCACCGCCACGTTCTTCAGCGTCACGTACTTCGGCAGCCCATCGGGCCCGTAAGGCAACGGGGCTTCTCCCTTGATCAGCGGGGCGAGATAGGCGCGGGCCTTGGCGGTGATGCCGAAGCCATCGCGGCGGATGAAGCCGGCCGGCATCTTCTTCTCGTGGTTGGCCACCTTGTGCAGCGGGGCTGCCTCGATCTTCCAGCGGTAGGGCGTGTCACTGGTGCGCACGATCACCGGCATCACCGCGTTCTGGCCCTTCAGCGCGAACTGCACCGCCGCCTTGCCCACCGCCTGTGCCTGCTCCCAGTCGGTCTTGGAGGCCAGATGGCGCGCCGAACGCTGCAGGTAGTCGGGCAGGGTCCAGTGAACCTTGTAGCCCAGCCCATCCTTGACCCGCGCGGCCAGCTGCGAGGCCACGCCACCGAGCTGCGTATGCCCGAACGAATCGGTGCCACCGCCGGCATCGGCGACGAAGCGGCCATCGGCGGTCTGGATGCCTTCGGAGGCGACCACCACGCAGTAGCCCACCCGCTCGACCACCTGTTTGACCTTGGCCAGGAACGCGGCCTCGTCATACGCGCGCTCGGGCAGCAGGATGATGTGCGGGGCGTCGTCGGCGCCCTGGCCAGCCAGGCCCGCAGCCGCCGCGAGCCAGCCGGCGTGGCGGCCCATCGCCTCGTAGACGAATACCTTGGTCGAGGTTTCGGCCATCGCGGCCACATCCAGCGCGGCTTCGCGAACGGAGACGGCGGTGTACTTGGCGGCCGAGCCGAAGCCCGGGCAGGTATCGGTCACGGCCAGATCGTTGTCGATGGTCTTGGGCACGCCGATGCAGGTCAGGTCGTAGTCGAAGGCCTTGGCCAGCTGGGAGACCTTCCAGGCGGTATCAGCCGAATCGTTGCCGCCGTTGTAGAGGAACCAGCGCACGTCATGGGCACGCAGCACCTCGAGCAGGCGCGCGTATTTGCCGCGGTCGGCTTCCAGCGATTTGAGCTTGTAGCGGCACGAGCCGAACGCGCCGCCGGGGGTATGGGCCAGGGCGGCGATGGCGGCGGCGGTCTCCTTCGAGGTGTCGATCAGGTCCTCGCGGAGTGCGCCGTGAATACCGTTGCGCGCGGCCAAGACCTTGATTCCTTTGGCCCTTGCCGTGCTGATGACCGCCGAGGCGGTGGCATTGATGACGGCGGTGACGCCGCCTGACTGGGCGTAGAGCAGGGTACCGTTGGGCATGGTGCGACCTTGGTCTGGGGGAAGGACATTGCAGAGACATTACCGGTATGGGGTAAAGTGCGCGTATTGCGGTGCAGCGTGATTGTGGACAATCCCGGGGCGCGCGCCCTTCCATTTTCTTACCACGTTGGAGTCAGGTTGATGCGATTGGTTCTGTTGGGACCGCCCGGTTCGGGCAAGGGGACGCAGGCGACGCGCCTGAAGGAACATCTCTCGATTGCGCACATTTCCACCGGTGATCTGCTGCGCGCTGAAGTCGCCGCCGGCACCGAGCTGGGCAAGCAGGCCAAGGCCGTGATGGACGCTGGCAACCTGGTGTCCGATGACATCCTGCTGGGCATGCTCGAGTCGCGCCTGGGCCAGGACGATGTGGCCAAGGGCTTCATCCTCGACGGTTACCCGCGCAACGTGGCCCAGGCCAACGCGCTGGACAGCCTGCTGGCCAAGATCGGCCAGCCGTTGGATGCCGTGGTGCAGCTGGACGTGCCGACCGAACTGCTGGTCGAGCGCATCGCCGGCCGCGCCGCCGAACAGGGCCGCGCCGATGACAATCCAGAATCGGTGCGCCAGCGCCTGCAGGTCTACAACGACCAGACCGCGCCGGTGGTGGATTTCTATGCCGGCCGCGGCACCCTCGCACGCGTCGATGGCGTGGGCGAACTGAACGACGTGGAAGCGCGCATCCGCGCTGCGATCCAGGCTTGATGCGGGTCGGTGCCGCTACGGCGGCACCGCGCCGGCCGCACGTTTGCAGGCGCCGGAAACACACACGCCCGGCCCCCGGGAGGGACCAGGCGTGTGGTTTGAAGGTGCCAGCGAGCGGGCTTGCTCAGAGCCCCGCAGCATGAGCCCCCCTGGGGATGGCCTCTTGGGGAGTAGGACCAATGGGGTACTGCGGCTGGCCAATAGAATTGTGTCCGTCTTCACAGTACGGCGCTATCGGGAATTCCCCGACACCCCGCTGGGCTTTTCTTATAGTCGACTAGGAGTTGTCTGACGGCGATCTCCATCGACGGTGGTGATCGGCGACAATCGCACGCATGAGCACGATCCACATTCTTGGCATTGCAGGCACTTTCATGGGCGGCGTGGCCGCGCTGGCACGCGAGAAGGGCCATACGGTCCGCGGCAGCGACCAGGCGATCTACCCGCCGATGTCCACCCAGCTCGAACGGCTGGGCATCGCACTGGATCCGGGCTACCGCGCCGACAGCGTGGCGCCGGACTGCGACGCGGTGGTGATCGGCAATGCACTCTCGCGCGGCAATCCCGCGGTGGAAGCGGTGCTGGATGCAGGCCAACGCTACATCTCCGGCGCCCAGTGGCTGTCCGAGCAGGTGCTGCCGGGCCGTGACACGCTGGCCGTCGCCGGCACCCACGGCAAGACCACCACCACCACCATCCTGACCTGGCTGCTGCACAGCGCCGGGCGTGAACCTGGCTTCCTGATCGGCGGCGTGGCTGAAGATTTCGGCGTCTCCGCGCGCGTCGGCAGCGGGCGCGAATTCGTGGTCGAGGCCGATGAGTACGACACCGCGTTCTTCGACAAGCGCAGCAAGTTCGTGCACTACCGGCCGCTGGTGGCGATCCTCAACAACCTCGAATACGACCATGCCGATATCTTCCCGGACGTGGCCGCGATCCAGCGCCAGTTCCACCACCTGATCCGCACCGTACCCGCGCGTGGGCGCCTGATCGTCAACGGTGAAGATGCGTATCTCGCTGAAGTGCTGGCGATGGGCTGCTGGACCCCGGTGGAGCGCTTCGGTTTCGATCCCTCGCTGGAATGGCATGCCGAGCTGGTGGAGGCCGACGGCAGTGTGTTCGTCGTGCACCATCGCGGCGAGCGGGTCGGTGAAGTGCGCTGGTCGCTGCTCGGCCGCCACAATGTCCTCAACGGGCTGGCCGCGCTGGCTGCCGCGCATGCAGTCGGCGTCGAGCTGGCCACGGTGATCCCGGCGCTGGCCACGTTCCGCAGCGTCAAGCGCCGGCTGGAAGTGATCGGCCAGGCGCGCGGCATCACCCTCTACGACGATTTCGCCCATCACCCCACCGCGATCCGCACCACCCTCGATGGCCTGCGTGCCAAGGTGGGCGATGCCCGCATCGTGGTGGCCATGGAGCCGCGCAGCAATTCGATGCGGTTGGGGGCACACGCACAGGCGCTGGCGCCTTCGCTGGACGGTGCCGACGCGGTGGTGTTCCTGCATCGCCCGGAACTGGCCTGGGATGCGGCCAGCGTGATTGCCGCCGTGCGGGGGGAGGCCCATGCCGTGCCCGATACGGATGCTCTGCTGGCTCAACTGGGCGCGATCGCGGCGCCGGGCGACCATGTGGTGTTCATGTCCAACGGCGGTTTCGACGGGGCCCCGCGTCGTTTCCTCGCGCAGCTGCAGCAGCCCTGAGGGACGCGGGCCATGACCGACACCGCTTCACTGCCCCTGTTCCCGCTGCACACCGTGCTGCTGCCCGGCGCGGTGCTCGGCCTGCGGGTGTTCGAGCGCCGCTACCTGGACATGCTGCGCGAATGCAGCCGTGCCGGGACGGCCTTCGGGGTGTGCCTGATCCTGGACGGTGAGGAGGTCGGTGCGCCGGCGTTGCCGGCGGCCTACGGTGTCGAAGCGCGGATCGAAGATTTCGACGTGGGCGCCGATGGCGTGCTGGTGCTGCGCCTGCGTGGCCAGCGCCGCTTCCATGTGGAGCACACCCGCGTGCGCGACAACGGGCTGATCATCGCCGAGGTGACCTGGTGCGCCGCCGACAGCGACGACGAGCTGCAGCCCGAGCACGCACTGATGGCCACCGTGGTGGAGCACATCATCGAGCAGGCCGGCGCGGCCTTCGCACCGGTCAGCCCGGCGCAGATGGAGCAGGCCAGCTGGGTCGGCTGGCGCCTGGCCGAACTGCTGCCGCTGCAGGACGCGCAACGCCTGCAACTGCTGCAACACGATGACCCGCACCAGCGCCTGCAGGCGCTGCTGGACTGGATGCCGTAACGCGCGGCCCCGCCCCGCGTTACGCCCCTCGGCCGGGTAGCCCCCGGCGCTGCATCACTGGGCCGGCGGCATGCGCACGCGCAGCACCGGCATCTCGGTGTCCGGATGGGTATCGACCTGCTGCGGCAGGCCGTCCAGTGCCTGGCGGACCGCATTGAGCGACGGGTCGATGCCCCGCATCGGCCGCCACATCCCGATCAGCTTGAAGTGCTGCTGGTAGTGCAGGGTCTGTGCACTGCCCAGCCACAGCGGTTCGTTGTCCGGCGCTGCCAGGCGTGCCGGTGCGGGCCACAGGCGCAGGGCGAAGATCTCATTGGGTGCATTGCCCGCCCGCAGCATCAGCAGCGATTCGACCTGCGTATCCAGCGTGGCCGGCAGCACCGGTACCTTGTCCTTGTCCGAGGATTTGTCGAGCATCAACAACGCCTGCTCCCAGCCGGCCTGCGGCTGCACGCGCCAGCCCTGGCTTTCCAGCCGGCGCTGCAGCGGCGCCAGTGGACCGGCCACCTGCACATCCAGCGGCCAGCGCTGATCGTCATCGAACTCATTGCGACGCGAGGGCAGGTGCTGCCACTCGGTCGTCCACCAGGCCTGGGCATCCAGCGGCGCCGGGGTCGGCTGGGCCGGCTCGAAGCGCGCCAGTTTCACCGGGATGTTGCGTGGGGCGTACCAGAGCGCGGCGATGGCGAACGTGCCGTAGAACAGCCATGCCACCGGCTTGACCCAGAACGAGCGGTTGAACCGGCGGCGGTAGGCGATGCCCAGCACCAGCAGCCAGAACAGGCCGAACAGCATGCCGCCGATCACATCGCTCAGCCAATGCGCGCCGAGGTAGATGCGGGCGAAGCCGATCAGGCTGACGATGATGCCCGACAACAGGTAAGGCCACACACGCGTGCGCCCGGGCAGTTCGCGGGCGATCAGCACGGCGAAGAAGCCGAAGGTGATCGTGGCCATCGTCACCGAGACCGACGGGAAGCCGAAGCCGCTGCTGGCATCCGGCGGACGGACCACGTCCACCGTCGCACCGAGCAGCTTGCACAGCGCCAGCCCGAAGGCGAGGGCGGCCAGCCAGTGCGCGGCCGCCATCCAGCGCCGGCGCCAGACCAGGTAGCCCATGCCTGCCGCCGTGGCCGGCAGCAGGACCTGCCAGGCCCCCAGCGACGCCAGTGCGGCCATCGGGTAATCGGCCAGTGGGTTGCGCAATGCCAGCATCGCGTGGTGCACGGCCAGATCGACCATCAACGGCTCGCCGTGGGCGACCACCGCCATCAACAGCGCGAACCAGCCCCAGCCGAGCAGCAGCAACATCAGCGCCAGCATCGCCAGTGGCACCGACTCACGGCGCTGCGGGTCGAACACGGCGACAGAGTAACGGCCCAGGGTCGGGTGACGCTGCGACCAGGCCAGCAGACTGGCCAGCCAGCTGTCCATGCGCGAGGCCGACCAGCGGTAGCCATACAGCACGATCGCCCACACCAGGCCCATGATCACGCCGAGCAGGGCCAGCACCATCACCAGCCGGCCGGCGACCGCGGCGACCGCGTCATACGCCTCGCCGAGCACCCAGCCGGGTGCCAGGAACAGAACGGCCCAGGAAAGGCTGGCGATGCCGCTGGCCTGTATGTAGCGCGACAGCGGCATCTTCATCATGCCGGCGATGGCCGGCACGAACGGGCGGATCGCGCCAACATAGCGCGCCACCAGGATGCTCTTGAAGGCATTGCGGCGGAACATCGTCTCGCCACGATCGAGCAGCTGCGGGTATTTGCTGAAGGGCCAGAAGCCGCGCAGCCGATCGCCCCAGCGCCGGCCTACCCAGTAGCTGAGGCCGTCACCGGCGAATGCGCCCAACGCCGCGCAGGCCACGGCATACGGCCCGGAGATCTCGCCCAGGCCGATGAACACACCGACCGCGAACAACAGCGGCAACGCGGGCACGATCGCGCCCAGCACGATGACCGCATCGCAGAAGGCAATGAGGAAAATGACCGCGCCGGCAAGCACGGGGTGAGCTGAGATCCACGCAAGCGTGGCATCGATCCATGACGAGTCCATCGGGGGATTATAGGGGGGGCAAAGTGACTGACTGCCCGCCAGACGCCGGCAATGTGCAGCTTCTGCAGTGAATGAACGCGATCACCCGCCTAGAATGGCGGCATGACACGCCCTGCCGATCCCGCGCCGACCGCCCTCAAAGCTGACAGTTTTGGCCGAATCCTGCTGATGGAGGAGGATGGCCAGCGCTTCGTGCGCCGTGACCTGGAGGCCACGCCCTGGTGGTTGCGGGTACCTGCTTGGTGGCTGGCCCGGCGCGAGGCGCGCGCGCTGGCGCATCTGGATGGCATGCCGGCCACGCCGCGGTTGCTGGCCTGGAACGGGCGCTGGCTGGATCGCAGCTTCATGGCCGGTGATGCCATGTACCAGCGTCCGCCGCATGGCGATCTGGCCTACTTCCGCGCGGCGCGACGGCTGCTGCAGCAGGTGCATCGCCACGGCATCGCGCACAACGACCTGGCCAAGGAGGCCAATTGGCTGGTGCGCGAAGACGGCTCGCCGGCGTTGATCGATTTCCAGCTGGCGGTGATCGGCAACCCGCGCTCGCGCTGGATGCGCCTGCTGGCCCGCGAGGACCTGCGGCATCTGCTCAAGCACAAGCGCATGTACTGCCGGCAGTCGCTGACCCCGGTGGAAAAGCGGCTGCTCAAACGCACCTCATGGGTGCGCGATCTCTGGTTCCGTACCGGCAAGCCGGTCTATCGCTTTGTCACGCGGAAAATCCTGCACTGGGAAGACAACGAAGGGCAGGGGCCCAAGCCGTGAGCGCAGGCAGCGCGCACTCGCGCAATGACCGGGCCAGCGCCGGGCCGAGGCTGACCACGCGCGGGTGATCAGCGCAGATCAAGGATCTGTTTGCCGGCGAAGCGGCGTTGCGCATCGAAATCGTAGGCGACCCGCAGCACCCCATCCTCGGCACACGCATGGCAGGTGCGCAGCGGCGTGCTGTAGATCAGGCGCACGCCGCCGTTGGGCAGGGCTTCGCTGCCGCTGGCTTCGGCCGGGGCAAACGGCGAGGCATCCGGGTGTGCATCCAGGAACGGTTTGACGGTGGCATCGGCGCGCGACATTTCCGGCAGTACATCCGCATCCACATCCACCGTGTGCCCGGCGCTGTCGACCAGCAGCGTGCCTTCATTGGTGTTGGCACGGAACGGGTATTCGATGGTGGCGATGCCCACGCCGTCCTGGTCCCGCCATGCGCTCACGTAGCCGGGATTGCCCTGCGCACCCAGTTGATGGGCGGCGGCGATCGCCTGCGGGCTGGCCTTGGCCGCCTGCATCGCCTTGGACAGACAATCATCGGCGACCGGTGCCTGGCCACGACAGGCGTCGACCTCGCCGTCCCAGATCGCCGCTTCGCCGAAGGGGGAGGTGCCACCGGCGGTGCCCGGGACGGTAGCCGCGTCCTGCGTCGCCGAGGCGGCAGGATCGCCAGCAGGTTGGCAGGCGCCAAGGGCCAGCACCAGGACCAACGCGGTCAGGGGAAGGCGGATCGCCGTCATGTCGCTCATTCCATGCAGAACGTGAACGCCCAGTATCGACGCGGCGCATGAATCCGGCGTGTGCGCCGGGGCGGCATAATGCGGATTCACTGCACTCGCATCCAAGGAATTCCGCGCATGGCCAGTCTGCAAGGCAAGACCCTGTTCATCACCGGCGCCTCGCGCGGCATCGGCCTGGCCATTGCGCTGCGTGCAGCACGCGACGGCGCCAACATCGCGATCGCGGCCAAGTCCTCGGTGCCCAATCCAAAGCTGCCCGGCACCATCCACAGTGCTGCCGAGGCAGTGACCGCCGCAGGCGGGCAGGGGCTGGCACTGAAGTGCGACATCCGCGAAGAAGACCAGGTGCGCGCGGCCGTCGCCGCTACCGTGGATACCTTCGGTGGCATCGACATCCTGATCAACAACGCCAGCGCGATCTGGCTGCGTGGCACGCTGGACACGCCGATGAAACGCTTCGACCTGATGCAGCAGGTCAATTCGCGCGGCAGCTTCCTGTGCGCGCAGGCCTGCCTGCCGCACCTGCTGCAGGCGCCCAACCCGCACATTCTCACGCTGGCACCACCGCCGAGCCTGGACCCGAAGTGGTGGGCCCCGCACACCGGTTACACGCTGGCCAAGATGGGCATGAGCTTCGTCACCCTCGGCCTGGCGGCCGAGTTCGGCCCGCAGGGCGTGGCGGTCAATGCGTTGTGGCCGCGCACGGTGATCGCCACCGATGCGATCAACATGATTCCCGGCGTGGACATCGGGGGCTGCCGCACGCCGGCGATTCTGGCCGATGCCGCGCACGCGGTGCTGTGCCGTGAGGCGGCCGGTTTCAGCGGACAGTTCCTGCTCGATGACGAGGTGTTGGCGCAGGCCGGCATCACCGATCTGAGCGGCTACGCCGTTGATCCATCGCGCCCGCTGATGCCGGATCTGTTCCTGGAGTGACGCGCGCCCGGCGTGCGATGACAGCGGCTGCACACACCGGGCTGTTAAGGTGCGGGCCCCAATTTGTATGGACACTCGCATGTCATTCCGCACACGGACCGCGCCGCTTGCTGCCGCCATTGCCCTGATCAGCCTGCTCGGCGCCTGCGGCAAGGGGCCGGGCAGCGTCGCCGATACCCAGGGCGTGGAGAAGGTGAACGCCTACATCGCCTGCTTCAATGCCGTTGAACAGCCGATCCACGAAGGCTTCCAGCAGTACATCGGCTGGATGCAGGACCCGGAGGCCGGCCCGACCGGCAACGAGAAAAAGGTGCGTGGGCCGGGCACGGTGCTGTCGCATCGCGTGGACGCATGCAATGCCCCGATGGTGGCCGCGCTGGCGATGACGCCGGCCGAGCCGGCACTGGATCCGGCAGCCAGCAATTACCAGAAGACCTTCGTCGACCTGTACGCCTTGATCGAGCAGGCTGACCGTTACTACAGCCGCGAGGACTACCTGCGCGATGACCATGCCGGGATGCGCAGCCAGCATGCGCCGTTGATGAAAGCCTACATGGCCTTCTTCGATGCAGGCACCGCGCTGGATGCCGCACTGGAAAAGCGCGAAGACGAACGCCGTGCCGAGCAGCTCAAGGAGATTGAAGCCTCTGAAGGCCGCTCCATGGCGTACTACCAGATCAAGATCCTCGGTGATGGCAAGCAGCTGACCCAACTGCTCAACACCGAGGCGCCGGACCTGGCCGTGGCCCGCACCCAGCTCACCGCGTTCCAGGCGCTGCTGCAGCAGGCGCAGGATGACAAGGTCGGCAAGGGCGATGCGATGTGGGGGCACCTGGAGCGTGCGGCCGATACGCTGGCCCGTGATGCCGGTCGCCGTATCGAGCGCGTCGAGTCAAAGAAGCCGTACACCCGCAGCGAGCAGATGCTGATCCAGAGCGGCGGCCGGATCAACAACCCGCAGGGCTCGGCCGAAGCGTTGCTGGTCAGCTACAACGACCTGGTCGACATGAGCAACCGCCTGGCGCAGTCCAGCGGCGCACGCTGAGCGGGCGCGCGGCGGGCTGCCAGGCGGCCCGCCCCGCGGTGATCACACGTTGAAGACCGGGGGCAGCTTGTCGCCGCAGTGGCGGCAGTGCAGGGCATCCGGTTCGTGCCCTTCCAGCCCGCAGTGCGGGCAGCCGCGCGCATCCCGGCGCGCGGCATGCTCGGCATCACGCATGGTGTTGGCCAGTTCGGCGGTGTAGATCCCGGTCGGCACCGCGATGATGCTGTAGCCGATCAGGATCAGTACCGAGGTGACGAAGCGGCCCAGCACGGTCTGCGGCACGATGTCGCCGAAGCCCACCGTGGCCATGGTCACCACCGCCCAGTACATGCTGCTGGGGATGCTGGTGAAGCCGTGGTTGGGGCCTTCGATCACATACATCATGGTGCCGGCGATGATGGTGATGGTGATGACCGTGAACAGGAACAACAGCACTTTGCGGCGGCTGCGCCACAGCGACTCCATCAGCACGCCGCTTTCTTCGATGTAGCGGGTCAGCTTGAGGATCCGGAATACCCGCAGGATGCGCAGCGCGCGCACCACCAGCAGGCTCTGCGCGCCGGGGATGAACAGCGACAGGTAGGTCGGCAGGATCGAGGCCAGATCAATGATGCCCCAGATGCTGAATGCGTAGCGCAGCGGGCGTTTGACCACCACCAGCCGCAGCAGGTATTCGCCGGTGAACAGGATCGTGAACCCCCATTCGAGCACGTACAGCCAGTCGGCATAGGCCGCATGGAAGCGCTGCACGCTGTCGAACATGACCACCACCACGCTGGCGATGATCGCGTAGACCAGCAGCAGGTCGAAATTGCGCGAGGGCCGGGTGTCGTGGCGGTAGATGATGTCGAACCACTGGCGGCGCCAGCCGGAGTCGGTGGCGGGGTTGAGCTGGGGGGCAGTGAACGGTCGCATGGGGCGCATTGTGCCCCACCGGCCCAAAGCGCGAGAATGGGATCTTTCCTGAGCCGTTGACCGCCATGACTGCCGCTGCCACCGATCCGCTGTTGTCCCTGTCGCATTACTACCTGCCGGTCTACAAACCGCGCCAGGTGGTGCTCGAACGTGGCCAGGGCGCGCGCGTCTGGGACAACCAGGGCCGCGAATTCATCGATCTGGCCGCCGGCATCGCGGTGTGTGGCCTGGGCCACAACGATCCGGACCTCACCGCCGCGCTGATCGAGCAGGCCGGCAAGCTCTGGCACACCAGCAACGTGTTCTACAGCGAGCCGCCGCTGCGCCTGGCCGAAGAACTGGTCACCGCCTCGCGCTTCGCCGAGCGCGTGTTCCTGTGCAACTCCGGCGCGGAAGCCAATGAAGTGGCGATCAAGCTGGTCCGCAAGTGGGCCTCCTCGCTGGGCCGCCCGGCGCACCAGCGGGTGATCGTGACCTTCCGCGGCAGCTTCCACGGGCGCACGCTGGCGGCGGTGACCGCCACTGCCCAGCCGAAGTACCAGGAAGGCTACGAGCCGCTGCCCGGTGGCTTCCGCTATGTCGATTTCAACGATGAGGTGCAGCTGGAGACCGCGATGGCCGCCGGCGATGTGGCCGCGGTGATGCTGGAGCCGATCCAGGGCGAGGGCGGCGTGATGCCGGCCAAGCCGGGCTTCCTGCAGCGCGTGCGTGAGCTGTGCGACCAGCACAATGCGCTGGTGGTGCTGGATGAGATCCAGGCCGGCATGGGCCGCACCGGTACCCTGTTCGCGCACTGGCAGGACAACATCAAACCGGACATCGTCACCCTGGCCAAGGCACTGGGCGGCGGCTTCCCGATCGGCGCGATGCTGGCCGGCCCGAAGGTGGCCGAGGTGATGCAGTTCGGCGCGCACGGCACCACCTTTGGTGGCAATCCGCTGGCCGCGGCCGTCGCCCGGGTGGCGCTGCGCAAGCTGTCCTCACCGGAGATCGCGCACAACGTGAGCCGTCAGTCGCAGGCGCTGCGCGATGGCCTGGGCAAGATCAACGACGAGTTCAAGGTGTTCAGCCAGGTCCGCGGTCGCGGCCTGATGCTGGGCGCGGTGCTGGACAAGGATTTCGCCGGCCAGGCCGGTCCCCTCCTGGATCACGCCGCCGAACACGGCCTGCTGACCCTGCAGGCCGGGCCGGATGTGCTGCGGTTCGTGCCGTCGCTGAACATCACCGATGAAGAAATCGCTGAAGGCCTGAAGCGTCTGCGCGCGGCCGTGCAGTCGTTCATCGCGTCGCGCTAGCCAACGGCGGTAGCGCCGAACGTTGGTCGGCTGCTGTTGCTGGCGATGGTAGAGCCGACCGTTGGTCGGCTGCTGGTGTTCTGGGGCGAGCGCAGCCGACCAA